>CAZTOO010000178.1:347-2546 GCA_964615215.1 uncultured Methanosarcinales archaeon | reverse complement strand
GGAGATGAAGTCATAGTGCCTGACCTCACCTGGATAGCGACCGCCCAGGCTGCATCCGTACTCGGAGCAAGAGTGGTACTGGTGGACTGCGAAAAAGAGGTGCCGCTCATGGACGTTGAAGAGGTAAAGAAGAGGATAACGAAAAGGACCAAGGCGATTATCCCTGTACATCTGAACGGAAGAGCATGTGATCTCGACAGGGTGCTGCCTCTTGCACGTACCCATGGCATTGCGGTCATCGAAGACTGTTGCAAGGCCCTTGCATCAAAGAAGCAAGGGAAGTGCCTAGGAAGTTTCGGCGACATAGGATGTTTCTCTCTGGGCATGATCTCGCCCATATCGTCCGGCTATGGGGGTTTTGTCGCGACGAAGGACGAACAGCTGTATAGGAGACTGATGCTGATAAGGGATCACGGCGTAAGGAGAGATGCCAAAGAGGCCTATGAGCTCCAGGGATTCAATTTCAAGATAAGTGACCTCCTTTCATCGATAGGTCTCGCCCAGCTTTCACGCATAGAGCAAAAGAAAGAGCACCTGAAGAATGTATATGCAACTTACACAAAAGGTCTGGCCGGACATAAGTATCTAAGAATGATGCCTGTCAAAGTTGAGGAAGGAGAGATCTCCCTTCTGGTCGATATAAAATCCGGGCACAGAGAAGGGATTATCCCCTACCTTAAGGAGAATGGTATTGGGACTGAACGTTTCCACCTGCCTTTGCATAAGGCATCATATCTCGGTAGTAAAGGGCAGTTTCCGAACGCCACAGAGTTCTCCGCAGAGGGTTTTGTCCTTCCTAGTGGACCTTCACAGCCCCTTGAGAATGTCGAGAAGTGCATCATGGTCCTGAACAAATGGAAGCCAGAATCTACACAGGGCACTCCACCAAGATGAGGATTTCTTTATGAGATTTATCCAGGGACTTATAAGAAACGCCAAAGCACTCGTGAGGAAGCTCTCAAAGGAGATGGATAAGCTTCACAGGTTTTCTCATTTTGAATCCGTGGCAGAGAATGCCGCTATCATAGCAAAAGCAGAAGGGTATGATGAGGATATTGCCTCCCTGGCAGCATGGCTGCATGATATAGGAAGAAGCTCTTATAAGGGTACCTGGGTCAAGGAGACTGAAACATCCCATCATGGGATGATAGGTGCAGATATGGCACGCAAGTTCCTTGCTACCAAAGGCTGTGATCCGGCAGTCATCGACGACATCTGTGAGAGCATCGCCTCTCATGTGTGGCCTTCTGTTCAGCGCACCGTCCTCTCAAAAGTCCTGTGGGATGCTGACAAGCTCTGGGCATTCAGCGCAAAGAGCAAGGACATCTGGGTGTCTTATCTCAGAGGGAAAGGAAAATCATTAGAGGGAGCTCAGAACGAGATAAGGGATTACAGAAGTTTCTGCTATGCGCACTTTTACACTAAAAAAGCGAAAGAGATTGCAGAGCGATTCATGAAAGAGAATGGTATCGAAGCCAAATCCTACATCATCCCGGATAAGCGCACCATCTCCCTAGACAGTTACCGATAGGGAAGAGTCTGGAGAACAAGTTCTCAGGCTCCTCCGAATCATGTATTCCAGATTAGTTAAATTAAAAAAGGGTGCCGCTTTTTCAGACAGATTACCTAGAGAGATGGTGTATCACTATGGACTGGAAAACCTATAAGGAACAGGTCAAGAAAGCGCTCGATTCGTTCGTATTTGATGAGGAGATGCTAGAGGTATTGAAGAACTCAAACAGGAAGAACCAGAAAATCTTTGTGGCTGGCAATGGGGGCAGCGCTGCCCTTGCCCAGCATTATGTGTGCGATTTCTCAAAAGGCGCGAACAAGGACTGGCTGGTGAACTTCAAGAGGTATAAGGCGATATGCCTGTCGAGCAACATCGGCTATATGACCGCCATATCTAACGACGAGCATTATGATGAAGTGTTCAGGCAGCAACTAATCAACCTTGCTGATAAGGGAGATATCCTTATCTTGATAAGCTCTTCCGGAAACAGCCCAAACATCGTGAAGGCAGCGCAGTATGCGAAGGAGAAAGGCCTTATCGTCATAGGCGTGACAGGTTTCAAGGGCGGGAAGCTGAAAGAGCTTGCCGACTATTCTGCGCACATCTCCAGCGACTCATATGAGCTGGCAGAGGACATACACTCGCTGTTCGGGCATTTCCTGGCATCCTACCTGAAGGACGAGAAC
>CAZTOO010000178.1:0-337 GCA_964615215.1 uncultured Methanosarcinales archaeon | reverse complement strand
ACTATGCTTCAGTGCGCTTTTTGTTCTTAGAACGGAAAAGCGCACTGAAGCATAGTTCTGATGGCCCCGGGCATAGGTTGGAGCAAAAAAGAAAGAGAAGAGGTTATCTCTTTGGGAGTTGCGCTATAAGCCCGTCATAGTTCTTGCCGACAACATCGATGAATGTGGCATGAAGCGCTTCTGCAAGCCCTTTGTCCTCGGGCCTGTCGCCTATGACCATGATGGCGTTGAAATCGTTGAGAGACCTGCCGAGTGCAGCCAATGAATCATGGACCATGGCAACTCCAGGTTTCCTCTTTGTCTTTTCCTTGATGTATCTGGGGTCTATATTCAGCTC
>CAZTOO010000177.1:0-2555 GCA_964615215.1 uncultured Methanosarcinales archaeon | reverse complement strand
CCGTTGCTGTTCTCCTTCAGCCTAAGAACTGCGGGGACACCCCTATACATTTTCTTAGGCTGAAGGAGAACAGCAACGGCACCCAGGAGTTCCTCAGAAAAGCAGAGGCTGTTGCCAAAAAACAGCTCTCCTATGTCTATTTCAGGAACAGCAATGGCGACTTCTCCCATGGTACCTTCTGCCCCAGATGCAAGAGGCAGGTGATTGAGCGCGATTTCCCGGAAATCCACAACAAGCTCATCAACGGCCAGTGTTCCTGCGGGTTCAAGCTGCCTGGTGTGTGGAAATGAGGTTGATGACCCCTCTACTCCTGTCTCCGTCTCCCCATCTCAAGCTAAAACTTTATAAATCGTTGCTCTGCTCTCTCTATCACCATATGTTTCGATAAGGGGGATGAACATGCATGAACAACTGCTTCAAGATGCAGCGAAAACCATTCTTGATATTGTGACAACAGGCAATCCAAAGCGAGTTCTTACTCCTGAGAGCAGGGTGCTGTTTGTGCAAGACCATGATCCCGTCATGGGGCTCAGCCCTGTCTATACTGCTGCCCTGAAAGAGGCTGTTGAGCGATTCCAGGTCGAGGGCGGAGAAAAGCCAAACACTGCTGTTCTGTCATTTCCGGACAAAAGGCCCATGAACGAGGAAAATCCCCTCACCCCGCTCTTTGAGAAGGAAGTGGCAGGCTGCCAGTACCTGTTTGCCACGTACGGCAACCCAGGGGACGATATACGGCAGAAGGAGGGGGAATACTCCCACCTTCATTTTCTGAAGCCGATATTCTCACGGTTTCATGACCCCACTTTCAGGCTCTATGTTCTGGCAGCCAGGCCAACCCTGTCAGTCCTTGAGCTCTATGCGGATTCCGACGGCATCCAGAGGGCGCGGGAGACTGCTCTTGCCATCAAGAATTACCTCCTGGCGCATCTTGGGGAAACCATGACGGTGAGGACAGGCAGGCATGACCGCCTGGATATGAAGATCCCCTTCCGAAATCCTATCATAGCTGATGCGCTTCAGGTAGAAGAAAACGGCCTTATCAATCTTCCGGGGGGAGAAACATTTTTTGCACCCCCTATAGAGCATGTCCACGGCAGCGTGCTCATGCAGCAGGGAAGCTATCATGCCTTGAGACATCCTGTGCAGGGGAACATCAGGCTCACGTTCAACAGCGGGGTCATCTCCTATGAGAATCTAGGCGGGTTGGATGATAAAGTAGAGCGCTGCCTCGCTGAAGACTTTCGGAAGAGGCCCAACAGAATGATTGCAGAAATGGCAGTCGGGGTGCTGGATGCGGCATTGTCCCTCCCTTTCGAGGAGATGCTCTATCAAAGCACTATCCTGGAAAAACTGCTCGGGTTCCATTTCGCCTACGGCTCTGCAGAGCATACTGGCGGTAGGCATGTGGCCTCTTTGCATGTCGACAATTCCTTCAGGTACGGGGATATCTGTATTGGAAGAGACAAGCTTGTTATCGACGGCAAGCCAAACAGGGATTTGCTGGCGCGCTATCTCCCCTGAATGATACCACCTCATTACCTGATATGCCCTTTATTCCTTTTATAGGGCACTCTCTTATTTCAGCTCTAAAACGCAAAGGATTTTAAACTGTTCTTCCTCCATGCCTCTTTATGACGGTGGTAGATGTATTGGCAGGCTCCGTGAACACACCTTTCTTCACGCAGTACTTCCAGAACCCTCTCGGTGTATATGCTTTGGCAGCCATCCTGCCTTTGGTTATCCTCTATCTGGTCAGGCCTAAGCCCAAGAATATGGAGATACCTTCCCTGATGTTCATCCTCAAGGACCCCAAGACCAGCAGGACTGCCAATTTCCTGAGGGTGCTCCTGAGGGATTTCCTGCTTTTTGTGCAGTTGTTCATCCTCATCCTGTTTGCAGCAGCGCTCGCCAAGCCCTATCTCGAGACCTACGGCTTCGAGAAGGTGGATTATGCTGTGCTGGTGATTGACAGCAGCGCAAGCATGCAGGCATACACTGACGGAAAGATGAGGTTCGACGAGGCGATTGAGATGGCCAAGAAAGCCCTAGGCTCTAAGAATACCATCATCCTGGCTGCTGATGTGCCTGTCATTGTGGCACAGGGAGAGACCAAAGACGAGGCCAGGCGCACTCTTTCCTCGTTAAAGCCGAAAGACACCATCACAGACCTCCGCTCTGCCATCAATCTCGCTTCGCAGGAGATTGAAGGCAAAGAAGGGACCATCTATGTCTTTTCTGACTTCATCGACACGAAATTCGGCATAGACCTTGGAGTGAAGAAACGCGCCCTTGAGGCTGCAGGCCAGAAGATACGCTACATCAGCCTTGGAGGCAAAGCGAAGAATGTCGGCATTGTCAATGTCGAGGGCCAGGACAAGAACTTTTCAGTCTATCTGAAGAATTATGACAATGAGGCAAAAGAGATCAAGCTCAAAGTGGGGAGCTCTGAACAGACGCTCCTCATCAAGCCGTATTCCACAGGAGTGGAGAGGTTCCAGAGCGTGCCTGGAGTGACAAAGATAGAGATCACGACACGGGACGACTTCCTCGTGGAC
>CAZTOO010000176.1:0-2568 GCA_964615215.1 uncultured Methanosarcinales archaeon | reverse complement strand
GGCCTGGGATGGCTTGCCTTCAGGCTGATCAGACCTGGTGCAGGTGATGGCTATCCTCTGAGCAGGAAGGAATGGGGCATTGCAAAGAATGTTGTTTCATGCTGGATACCTATAATCGGGCATTCCTCAAATGAAACATTGCTTGTGATACCTGGCTCGCACCGCAGAGAATACGAGAAAACGCTTCCCAAAAACACTAAATTTGCCTCGGACGAATATCGGTTTGCCGGGGATGTCTCGTCGCTGAAGAGCTATCGGCCTGCACTGAAGGAAGGGGAAGTGATATTTTTCCATCCCAGGCTGCTCCACTCGGAGGAGGTCACGGAAAGCACCATCACGAGGCTCAGTCTGGAGATGAGATTTGATCCTCAGCCGCTGAAGAAGGATCGGGAGGGGGTGGTGAGGAAATGAGGCACCTCACAATAGGGGATTCGTCCCTCAAAACATCTGTGCTTGGCATAGGAGGGTTGCATTTCGGCGTGTTCTGCGACCAGAAGATAACATCAGACATCATCAGCAGGACTCTTTCTTTAGGCATAAATTTCATCGAGACCTCTCCCATCTATGGCAGCGGCAAGTCTGAGACGCTCATAGGGAACGCTGTCAGGGGCAGAAGGGGAAAGTTCGTGATAAGCACCAAAGTTGGGCTGAAACCTGTTGTGACGAAAGAAGGGATTTTTGGAGTCGAGTCTCTCAAGCTCACCAGATCATATATCCGGTCAAGCATTGAAAAAAGCCTTGCTGCATTGCAGACATCCTACATCGATCTCTACCAGCTCCATGCCTTCGATCATGAGACTGCTTTTGAAGAGACCCTCGACGCTATGAACGAGCTGGTGAAAGAAGGAAAAGTCAGGGCGATAGGATGTTCAAACTACTCCCCGGAGGAGTTGGAGAGCGCATATCACTCCATTAATGGAAAGAAGGGAGAATCCCATACTGCCTTCAATTCATTCCAGGTGCATTACAATCTGATGGAAAGGAGGGCTGAAGAAAAGGTTGTGCAATTATGCAAAACACACCACCTCACCATGATTATCAACAGGGCCCTTGCGAGAGGCATCCTGACAGGCAAATACAAGAAAGATCAGCCACTTCCTGGAGAGAGCAGGGCAAAGACAAGCATCAGGATAAGGAAATGGCTGGACGATGAGACGCTTGCACTAGTTGCTGAGCTAGAACGTTTTGCTCTTTCGCAGGGCCATACTGCTGCGCAGCTTGCCTATGCCTGGATATTCTCACAGCACCAGAATGCCCTTGCACTTATGGGAGCACGTTCTCCCGAACAGGTCGAGGAGAACGCAAAAGCTGCTACATGGCAGCTCTCAACTTCTGATCTGGACCACATAAACGAAATCATTAAAAGCTTCAATCTTATGGAGACGGTAAAGAGAAGGCCTGAGACCTTCTTCGAGAAGTGAGAATATGGGGACGAAACTCTATAGAAAAGGGGATGAAGTGGAAAAAAGTATACAGTCATCGCCATTCAAGAAGAAGCTGTTGGAAGGAAAGGTTGCTCTGATAACCGGAGCTGCGCATGGCATTGGCCTTGTTGTGGCGAGAACACTCGCTGAACATGGCGCTTCTGTGGTCATCACCGACATCAAAAGAGAAAACGGAGAGAGAGAAACAAAAAAGCTCTGTGACAGCCGCCTGAAAGCTGCGTTCTTCGCTACTGATCTGAGGAAGGAAAGCGACATCAAGGCAATGGTGAGATATACGCTTAAGACATTCGGGCGGATAGACATCCTCGTCAATAACGCAAGGCCAAGACTGCAGCAGCTCTCCTATGAAGAGAGCACCATAGAATGGGACCTCGCTTTTGACGTGCTGCTGAAGGCATCGGCATTGACGGTGAAATATGCCTTGCCTGCACTTGAGCAGTCTAAGGGGCTTGTCATCAATATGACATCGACAAATGCCTTCTCTGTCTCGCACCAGCCTGCAAGCTATCATGCAGCCAAAGCAGGCGTAGTCCAACTCACCAAATGGCTTGCTTATGACCTAGGCAAGAAAGGCATTCGGGTGAATGCCGTCTGCCCGGGACTTGTAGACCTGTATGATGATAAGAAGCCGCTTACTGCAGACCCGGTAAACAGGAGAGTAGCAGAGCTATCAGTCCCTCTGAAACGTGCTGCCACGGCAGAGGATATTGCCCATCTCATCCTTTTCTTATGCTCAGAAGGCGCCTCGTACATCACCGGCCAGATGATAGTCATTGATGGAGGCATCACCCTCGGGGACCATTTCCATGACACCCGCCGAGGATATCAAGAAGGTCTTGAAGACGGAAAAAACGAAAGAAAACGATGAGCTGATACAATGGAAAACATACCGTGGTGGTACACCAAAGTTGATGGAGAGGAGGAAAAGCACGCACTCTTCTCTGCCTTCGGGAGCAGGCACTTCAGTTGTGGGCCTGTCACAAAGGACCTTGAAAAGAGATTAGCGCACACCCTGGGTATACCTTATGTAGTCATGACCCTGAATGGCACGTCTGCACTCACCATGGCTTTGCTTGCGGCAGGTGTCAAGGCTGGAGATGAAGTCATAGTGCCTGACCTCACC
>CAZTOO010000175.1:0-2575 GCA_964615215.1 uncultured Methanosarcinales archaeon | reverse complement strand
AAGAAGGAGGGGCCGCTGGTAGTGATTGACCCTATGCAGCCTGAGAGGAATGCTGCTGCTGCATTATCAAAAGAGAACTTCTTCCTGTTCAAGATGAAAGCTGCTGCATTCCTGAAAAAGCCATCTGCCTCTTTTTTTGTGAAAGAGGAGCTTACCTATAAAAACCTCATGAAGAAAGGCCATCTGCTGATTCTGGTGGCAGTGGAGCCTTACCACTCAAAGACCGATATCATGGGAGCGAAGATCGTGAAGGTAAAGGATTTTCTCGTCAGGCAGCTGGCGATGCACCATTTCACAGTCCATGAGCAGGGCTTTGTGTGGGACAGGAAAAGCAAAGCAGTGATATGGCTGCTTCTGGACAGGAAAGAGCTGCCGAAGAAGATGCTGCTGTACGGGCCGCCTCTGCATTCAGAGCAGGATGTCAAGCGTTTCAAGGAGAAGCATCCTGCTGCGTATGAGAGAAACGGGAGAATGCGGGCAGAAGTGTTACGGCCATATCCCACAGCACTGCCTCTGGTGAAGCATCTGCTGAAAGAGGAAGCTGTCACGCTGAATGTGAAGAGAGCCAGAATTATAAAAAGATTCTAGGCAGGTGGCTGATATCCTACAGTAGCCTGCTGTCCATAGCTGAAGTGCACTGGAGGAGCCTTACAGGGACTCATGAGATTCAAGGCACTACCTATCTTATACGCAAAATCCTTCTGTTTCGGATCCGGTTCACCAGGGACAAGTATACGGACAGCAGAATTGGCGCCAGGGGGCACATACAAACCTCTGGTCTTGATGAAGTTCTTTGCAAAAGTTTCATCGACAGCGGTAGCGGCAGCGATCATGCCGCGGCTCACTCCTTCATACTCCCCTTGCATGTAGCCTTGAATGAATTCGACACTATCAAAACCCCACACCATCGCGAGAGGCACTTCAAATTCCCTGTCGAAATCTTGCTCAATCAGAATATGTTCAAGCTGGCCACCCCTCAGTTTCGAGAATCCTTCGAGCACAACAGTCATATCCCCCATTCTCTCACCTTTTTGTTCAGCATAAAGTATTACAGGGTATGATAAAGTATTACTTTATAAATATTAGGTTTAATTTTATCATAAGCTTTATAAGAGAAGCACGATTTTTAGAGGCCATGTTTGAACAGCTCTTCGCTTACCTGATGTCAGTGCCTCCCATCCTAGCACTTATCTTTATCACTCTCATACCCCTCCTTGAGCTGCGTGCATCAATACCTTACGGCATATTGGTGCTGAAGATGCAGTGGTGGTGGGTGTTTGTGATATGCGTGATCGCCAATATACTCATAGGCCCTCTCCTCTACCTTCTCATGGACCTGTTCCTGAAGCTGCTGCTGAAGATGAGATGGTTCGCGACATTATGGACAAAAATGGTGGAGAGACCACGGAGGAAGATACACGAATCTGTGGAAAGATGGGGAGAATTTGGTGTTGCGGTCTTCATCGGCATACCATTGCCAGGCACTGGCGTGTATTCTGGAGCTATAGGCTCTTACCTGCTGGGGCTTTCCCACAAAAAATTCTTCTATGCCACAGTTTTAGGAGTTCTGATGGCAGCCATCATCGTGACTCTTGTGGTGCTGGCAGGCTCTGGCATCGCTTTCTGGGCAGTCAAGACATTCTAGGCCCCAGAGTCCAATGCTCTTTCTGTAATTCCAAAAGAACAATAACTCTTTTAAAGAGAGGCGAT
This sequence comes from uncultured Methanosarcinales archaeon, assembly GCA_964615215.1. Lineage (GTDB taxonomy): Archaea > Nanobdellota > Nanobdellia > Woesearchaeales > CAZTOO01 > CAZTOO01. Next base: position 865 of record CAZTOO010000175.1, on the reverse strand, counting down.
ATAGGGCTGCGCATGAGTGAGGATTTCGGTTATCCACCTTCATTAGAGGCCACGTACGACACTCTTTCCTTCATAGACGGGCTTCGCGCCACTCTCCTTTCTGACCATCCTCCAGAAGAGGGGAATGCATCAGCCTCGCTGGTCGATATTGCTCTCGCAGAGAGCGCAAAACCTTCTTTCACCCCGACCTTTTCCTATGACCAGATTGATTTTGAAGTGGGAAGACTTTATCACGATACAGCAATGAGAGATTCCTATACAGGGATATACTCTCCCCGGACAGCATTGCTCTTTACTGATTTTTTCCTCATAGGCATCCGGAGTTTTCTTCTGGACAGAATACCCTATGAAGGAGTCCATCTCAATCAAAGCCAGCGGATCATGGGTGAAGACTACCTTATGGCCCCAGGCGAGAGAGACCAGTCCTATGCGTTTGCCAGTTATGGGCATCAGGCTGCAGAGAAGATTATTGAGAATAGAGGAAATCTCCTTTCGTTTGAAAGCTATCTTCTCACCTTGGCTGATTTTTTCTGCCTTGTCCAGGATTTCGAGGAGGCTCTCGGTGAGCAGCATGCTCTCTTCATGGAGAGGCAGGACTATGAGTTCCTCTCTGCATTGGAAAGGATAGGACCTTCAGCATTCAGGGTATAATGCCCGCATCTCTCAGACAAAACTATTTAAAGGCATGATTATTCTTCAATCCTTTCACGGTGAGACCATGATAGAATCATTGCAGGAGCTCTTTTCCTCAGGAAAAGCAGAACTGGCTGACATCCTCGGCCAGGAGGATGTGAAGACAGCATTGAAGTCAGCGCTCATGACAGGCAGGAATGTCATCATTGTAGGGCCTCCTGGTGTTGGGAAG
>CAZTOO010000174.1:0-2592 GCA_964615215.1 uncultured Methanosarcinales archaeon | reverse complement strand
TGCTCCCGTTCCCAGGCTTACTCTTCGGATAGTTCGTTGGATACTCATATGCATTTCTTCCATACGACGGATACGAAGAAGAGCAGTGTGGCGATGCTGGAGCTTTACGGCCTGGGGCACGGAAGCTGACTCTTCAGATTCGTCGGCTTCAGAAAATATAGGGAAGAGCCTCCCTGTATAATTTCTCTTTTCTTTTTCCACCAAAAACTATTTAAACACACATCTTTCCTTCATGGGTATCCCCTTGTAGCTCAATGGTTAGAGCGCACGGCTGTAGATAACTTCACTTGCTGACGTGGCATTATGCCTAGAATGAAAGCAAGCCAGCCGAGACCGTGAGGTTGCTGGTTCAAATCCGGCCAAGGGGATATTTTCCTGTCAGGAATTATTGAGGGTCATTATTCCTAGAGGGGTTATTCCCCTGGTCAAAGCCCGGCTCGTCAGGAAAGAACTTCACATCTGATAATGGGTCCTCCTTTTCTCTCTTATGGTGTTCAATGATATACCCTTTTCTCTTTCCGACGATACTGCATAGCTCTTGCATGGCGGCATAGGGGTGCACATCTACCCTATAGACAAGAACAGGGATGTGCGCTTTTTTCAGCATCGGCAGGTCGACAAAGCTGTCTCCACCAACCACAACGGGCTTTTTCACACCCAGTTCTTCCATAATCCTCTCTAGATAGTAGACCTTCCCGTCGTACATCGTGGTCGGCTGCAGAAGCACCGGAGTGACTTTGCCCTTAGGATCAATCTCAGTCTGGATACCTTGTACAACAACATCATAGCCGTTTGTATTCTTCAATTTTGGCCGGATATAGGTGTTGACCAATGGCTCTGCAAGATACTGCGGCGCAGACGTGATAATATAGACATGCACCCCTCTCCTTAAGAGACCTTGCATAAGGTTCATTACTTTAGGGATGCTCGGCACGAGGCTGACATCTCTCTTTGCTTTTCCTTCTCCTGCCAAGTTCGCATTTTCTTTTAAGGAGCTGTCAATGATCTGCTCTAGTTCTAAAGGTGTGTAGCCTGCAAGCGCCTGTGTGAACAGTTCGAAAGCCCGTTCCCTTGCTGGCCTATTGTCCTGCTCGAGCAGGGTATGATATACTTTCCTGAAGGTGTCGTGATATACTTTTCGCTCATCTTTGAGACCTAAGTCCCATCCCTCTCCGAGCAGGCCGGTATTGAGTATCTTTTGCCGTCTTACCATGTGGTCAAGGACTACATCTCTCAGATCAAAATCAATGATGGTGCCGTCAAGGTCAAAAGCTGCAAGGTTCCAGTCAGGATGCTCCTCAAGGCTGTAATGAATCTGCCTTCCGAGATTCTTGTCAAAGAACTCATTGATTCTCTCGTCTTCAGTCGCATTCTCGTCTGTTCTATTGACAGCCATGATGTCCCTTCCCCTCTTCCCCCTTCTCTTGTCTTCACTTTTGGTGAGTTACAACATTACTAGTTCCCTTCTTCTTTATATGTTTTTCCTTTAACTTTTTAGTCTATATGATGGAAAGATAACACAACATTTATATACTCTGGAAATTTTGGCAAAGAGATGAATCTGAAGGCACATAAACAGTTCTATGCTCTAAAAACATGTAGTAGCCTAGCATCTGTCTGTGTCGGCACAAAGAACACCCAAAATAAGAAATAAGCCCTGGTAGTGTAGCCTGGCCTATCATGGAGCCCTGTCAATGTCCCAAATCCTGAACGGCGGCCTAAATAGCCTTATTTTGGTACAAAAGAACGGCTTCGACTCGGGTTCAAATCCCGACCAGGGCGTTTTTCATAAAAAATGCGGCAAAACGCGCATGATGCGTAAGATTGGGGGTATGGAGACAGGACTGAACGATATGTCAATGGGTCTGTGGCTTAGCCTGGTGGAGCACTGCACTTTTAGGCAGAGAAACCTGCTGAAGTCATGCAGGGGTCCAGGGTTCAAATCCCTGCAGACCCATTCATTGTCATGAGCAAGGGGAGGAACGAGGGGAGAATATGGCTGAAACAAGATTCGATGTCACCCAGCACAAGCTCGTGCCCAAGCATGAGAAACTTTCTCAGGGAGAGGTTGAGAAGCTGTACGAGCACTATAACATTTCTTTCATCCACCTGCCGAAGATAACAGCCAGCGACGCGGCAATCCAGCATCTCAAGGTGAAGGCGGGGGATGTCATAAAGATAACGAGACCGAGCAGCACTGCAGGTGAGACTGTCTATTACCGGGGTGTCACCAATGGCTGAGCGTCATGAAGCTTCCAAAACCCTCATCCAGCGCTATTTCGACGAGCATTCTCTTGTCGCGGCAGACCTCGAGAGCTTCAACAACTTTGTGGAGAAGGAGCTGCAGCTCATCATCGAGGAGGAGAAATATATCGAGCCGACCATCATCCCGCAGAACATCGATGAGTTCAAGATACGGCTCGACAAGATATGGATCAGCCAGCCTGAGATCATAGAGGCAGACGGCTCCAAACGCAAACTGTTCCCAGTGGAAGCAAGGCTCAGGAAGATAACGTATGCAGCACCCATCTATATCGAGATCAGCGCGCACATCAACGGCGTGCAGAGGGAGAGCTTCGAGACGCAGGTAGG
>CAZTOO010000173.1:0-2643 GCA_964615215.1 uncultured Methanosarcinales archaeon | reverse complement strand
CCCTCTTATAATCCTCGACGGTATAGCGCCTGTTCATCTCTTTCAGTATCCGATTGTTGCCTGCCTGGACAGGGATGTGCATGAACCTGAACACCTTCTCATGCTGTAAAACAGGGATGAGTTCGTCGAGGAAATCCAAGAGGTAGGTGGGGTTGGTCATTCCTACCCTGATGTAGAAGATGCCGTCCAAAGAAGCGATATCTTTCACCAGCTGCGGGAGATCCTTCCCTTTCCTGTCAGTGTTGTATGCGCCATTGTCCTGGGAAGTCAGCCAAAGCTCTCTGCATCCATCGGCAAGGCTTTGTCTTGCCTCTTTCAGGATGCGTTCTTCAGGATAGGAGAAGGTATTTCCCTTTACTATCTTCGTCGAGCAGTAGGTGCAGCAATCGTTGCATCCCTGCAGGATGGGGATGATGCTGATGACTGGATTTTTTCTTTTCCGTGGGAAATTAAGTTTGATGTTTTTCTCATAGCCGATGTTGTCCTTGGGCTTTTCCTCTAAGGTCTTCTTTACCATGTCTTCAATCTTTTCTATATGGTGCGTAGAAACGATGCTTATGTCTTTACCAAGGGCTTTTATCTTACCGACAATATTCATAGGCACGCATCCTGCCACAATCACCTTCCTCTCAGGCTGTTTTTGCTTGAGAGCCTTTATCTGTCTCAGGCAGTGATTCACCGATGGGCCTTTCACCGAGCACATGTTGAAGATGAAGAGGTCTGCATCCTTGCTCTCAGAGAGGGTATGGCCTGCTTTCTCAAGTATGCCTGCCATGATCTCTGACTCTGCAACATTGTTGCTGCAGCCGTAGGTCTTGAAAGTGATGGATGCCATTGCAGCCTCCTGTGCCTCCCTCTTTTAAAAATCTTTGTGTTTCTCTCGTGAAGGCGCTACCAAAGCAAAACTTACTTCTCTCCCGTGAATATTACATTTTTGTTAAATACTTCTTCTGCCTTACTCTCCCTGTATCATGGCGCTGCAGAGAGTGCCTGTCATGTTCCTATGGGACTGTTCACATCATTCAAACGGAAATCTGAAAGCCAGATTCTTGGCGAGCTGAAAGCGTTCTTCACTGAGTTCTTCGGCACTTCAGGCCATCTGATCCTGGCGCGGGAGATGCAGGCTTCCCATATCGAACGCTTCACAGAGGCAACCGAGGAACTGCGCATAAATTTCGTGGAGAACATGCTTTCCCTCATCCATCCAGGCAGCATCTCAGTGACGAGAGCAAAGCTTCTGAGGGCCCAGCTCTACACCATCCTGGAGGTATCAAGGCATAAACAGGAGGAGATGGATGTGAAATTCCCTCTCGAGCAGAGCAAACCCCTCCCTGCCCTCAACACTATCATCGCAAAGCTCCTTGAGATATTCTCCCAGTACTTCAACGGGGCTGCTGTCCTGTATCTTCGCCGTGAGATGGATATGCGCAATCTCGACTCCTTCGATTACCTCTCAGACGAGCAGAAGATCTCGTTCATCGAGGATATCCTTGAAAACCTGTTTTCCGGCCGCGTCTCTCCCTCAAAAGTAAGAATCCTTCGCTCTGAACTGCTCCAGGTGCTTGAGCTCTCCACCTCTGCGAAATCCATCTTCGGCACGAGGAACCTTGCAGGGGCAGAGGGAAGCATCTCACGTGTTATATGACTTCTTCATCAATGCTTTGTCTTTCAGATGTCAGAAATCGCCAGGTGCCAGGAACACGGAGAAAACAGTTAAGTATATAAAGATAAACTGCCTAGGAAACATCAGAGCTTATGGTTTTTGCGGTAAGCTGATGTTTTTTGCATAATTGAGGTGACGAGAATGACTGAAGCATATTGCATGAAATGCAGATCAAAGAAGATGATGAAGGACCCCCGGCAGGACAAGCTCGCCAACGGCAGGGACTGCGTGAAAGGGACATGCCCTGACTGCGGCACCAGCATGTTCAAGATGGGGAAGATGTGAGTCTTTCTCTTTCTTCTTTCTTTTCTTACCTCTCTCTCATGATTTCCTTGAGGTGTTTCATCTCTTTTGATTCTCCTATCTTCTTCCGTATCTGTGCCCCCCCGACGATGCCTTTGGTGAAATATGCAGCCTGCTGCTTTATGTGCGGGAACGGAAGCTCATACTGTTCTGCCAGCGCGAGATATTCTGAGAACTGCTGAAGTTTGTCTTTGGTGTCATAGGTTCCTTTCTCCAGGTAATCGTTTATCTGCCTGAAGAGATAGGGGTTGCCCATGGCGCCCCTGGCAATCATGATGTAATCGACACCTGACTCTCCCAATCTTTGCTTGAATTCTTCCGGTGTGAAGACATCGCCGTTGCCTATCACCGGGATGCTGATGGATCTCTTCACTTTCCTTATGATGTCCCAGTCTGCTTTCCCCGAATAGCCTTGTTTTTGCGTACGGCCATGTACGGCTATTGCGGCAGCTCCTGCGATCTCTGCCCTCTTCGCCACTTCCACGGCGTTGATGTGGTTTTCATCGATACCTTTCCTTATCTTGATGGTGACTGGTTTTGAGACAGAGAATGCGATCTTCCTGACGAAGTCTGCAATTCCGTCAGGGCTTTTGAGCATCTCAGAGCCTGCTCCAGTCTTGATGACTTTCCAGGCAGGGCACCCGCAGTTGATGTCTATGACGTCAAATTTGTCTTCA
>CAZTOO010000172.1:0-2649 GCA_964615215.1 uncultured Methanosarcinales archaeon | reverse complement strand
CTGCTGGTGGCGGGAGATGATGTAGATCTTATCTTTTTCCGGATCTGAAAATGCGTTATCACTGTTTCCATCAAGCATGCAGACAGCTTCTCCCTCTGAACAGCCATCAAGAGAGGTGCACACACCTGATGAAGAGCCAGTGGTGCATTCCTTCGCGAAGCAGTCGGGGTCATCGCAGTCTGTCAGGCCGTCGCAATCATTATCATAACTGTCGCTGCAGGAATCCTCATGGCCGAGAGAGGGAGAGTAAGGCATGGAGAACCACTGCATGGAAGAGCCTGCATGGTAGGGATCGTTGCTGTCAGGATGGTAGCAGAGGTAGTCATCCTGATTCTGGCCGACGATATCATCATAGCGTGAATCGTTGCCCATGAGGTCTTTCTTGAAGAACCTGCATTCTGTGGAGATATCGCATTTCTTTGTCTCTCCGAAACAGGATGCTTTCCCCTGCGTGCCGAATCTGCACGTAGAGAGGTCTGCCTCATAGTCTGCTATCCATCTTCCGTCTGACTCATCGATGGACGGGGTGGTGGGATTGTCCACTCCCGGATAGATATCAAAGTCATTGCAGTAGAGCGTGTCTGGCTGCGCGTGGAGGTCCTGGTTCATACTGTCTGCTGCCGTAAGGATGCCGCAGCATTTTTTTCTTCCTTCCATTGTGTTGGGATTGCAGCCGAACGGCGAGGAGGAGAAATCTGAATAGGCGTTGTCCGCAAGGCAGGAGGTGGCGTTGACGCCATAATCCACCCATCGGCAGGTGTCCGAAACTGTATTGACAATGCCGCTCTTGCCAGGAGAGCCGTACCATGTCTTGTCATCATTGCCGTCGACACCATAGTAGAGGTCAGGCCCCATGATGTGCTGGCAGGAGACTGCCGCAGGATAATTCTGCAGGGCTTTGGGGCCGCAGTCGTTGCCCGAACAAGTCTCGTCGTTCAGGAAACACACATCAGAAGGGATATCTTTCACGTCGTAGGAAGAATGCTCTGCGAAGAGCTGCCATTGGCCTTTGATTGCGTATTTGTCCCTGGTGTATGCCTTTCCGTCGTCGCTGTCTTTGAGCGCTGCCCCATACATCGTGTAATTGCCGGCGATGGCAAAATCATAGTAGTTGCAGTTCGCAGCCACCAGGAGCGTGTTGAGCTCATTGGGAGATTTCTGGTAGTTGATGGAGAGCTGTGTAAGCACAGCCTCGGAAGTGCCGGTGAAGAGCAGGCCTTCTCCCTCGCCGAGAGTGGCGCCGTCGTCGACAAAATAGACTCCAGGATCCTGCCAGTAGAGAGGTTTGGTGTCTTTGGAGAGGTCTTGCTCTGAGAGACGGTAATTGGCATTGCTGCCTCCGTTGCACATCGGCATGGAGAGCATGTCCTTGTTCATGCCTTCGCCGCACGTAGGTGCATCTTCCTTCTTCAGGCTCGAGACAGGATAGAACTGATTGTCGAGAGGCCTGAGAGGGGTGCAGAAATTCTCGTCGCTGGCTGTTGTTGAGGGGAGGGCGCATGCATCGCATCTGCCGCAGCTCTGCCTGATGCTCCAGGTGTCCTCGACATTGCCGTTGCAGAGATTGCCTCTTTCCCCTGAACAGAACTGCTTGTAGGTGCGGGTGAAGAGGTCGTTGGCGAGCTTCCTGTTGGAGGGGGAGAGCAAAGCGTAATAGAGCGGCTCTTTCGTGGCGAAGAACTCTGGGAGAAGCTCGTCGGGAGTGAATGATGAGCCGCCGGGCTTCAGGAGTGACTTCTCGACAAGCAGGGTCGCGGGATATATAGGAGAGGGAGCTGGGCCGTTCTCTGTGCTGCCCTTCCCCAGACGCACAGGCGCATTCTCCGACGGAATATCCATGCCCGGATAGTACTGCTGGTAGATGCCCAGCATCGAGAGATCCTGGACAATGCCGCAGGTGTTCTCCTGGAAGCCGTAGCATAATGCCGTCGATGCCTTGAGCCGAGGCTGTTTCTCTGTCCCGGTTCCCTGCCCCACATCCTCTTCATAGCAGCAGGCATGGCTGCCCTGGAAAGGGTCGTCGGTAGTTCCGGTGAAATAATCAGTGCGGGGCATGCCCTGGCTGTCATATTTCCTTATGCGGCCAGACTGCGCAAGGAAGAGCTCATTGTTATAAGGATAGGGTGCTGCATTGCTCTGGTGGGAAAGGCAGAGGAATGCCTGATAGTCATAGAACGCAAAGCTTGATTCGTCACAGTCGTTGGGACCGTAGCAGTTCGGCATCTCTGCTGTGGCTGTGTGGGTCTTCTGTGCATCATCAGTGACTGTTGTCTTCTTGCCGTCGTTGTCGTAGAATGGGTATCTGACTGCCCAGGTGCCTGGCTGCCTTTTGATAAGGTCCTCTTTCGTGATGTTCGTCTCGTCGACAGGATTGCAGAGCGTATAGGAATTCGGCTGTTCTATGAGAAGCTCATAGGGGGTGAGTGGGACCTCAAGGGTGCTCTGGATGAGGTTTCCGGAGGAGTCCTTCACGACATAGGCGTCGGAGAGGAGGATGTAGTCTCCAGCATACACCGACTGCTTTGCAGGGTCTGCATCATAGACAGTGTAGCAGTAGGGATCCTCGACAGAAGCGTACTTGTTGCTGATGTCTGCATAGGGATTGCTGCCAGTGAGGTTTATCTCTGCTTTCCTCTTGATGAGGATGTG
>CAZTOO010000171.1:0-2653 GCA_964615215.1 uncultured Methanosarcinales archaeon | reverse complement strand
TGGCCTTTCCTTCCCACACTACTCTTCTTCGTCATCGTCGTATTCAGTAAAATAATCTCCAGATGAAACTGACGAATCTGAAGAGTAGGCCTTGGGGATAAGGGCAGTTGAAGAAAAGAGAGAAGTCTCCATCCGCAACTCTTATAAACCCCGTAGTTTCCAGCACTTTCATGAATCCTTTAAAGAAAATCCTCCTCTTACCTTTGGCATGGTCTGCAAAGGCAGACGAGATCCCGATAGTGGGGGGGCAGGCATTGATTGAAGGAGTGATGATGAGGGCAAAGAGCAACATCGTCTCTGCAGTCAGGACACCAAAGAAGAACATCGTCTATAAGAAAAGAAGGTTCATCCCTCTCACCAAAAGGAAGAGATGGCTTGACATCCCTATCCTGAGAGGCATCATCAACATGGTGGAGATGCTCAATATCGGCTATGGAGCGCTGAATTATTCTGCAGACATAGCATTGTCGGATGAGGAGAAGAAAGATAAGAGAACAGAGAATAAGGCACTGACGGCAGTCCTGATGGTCATCTCCTTCATCTTCTCCGTCGTGCTCGCCGTGGCATTATTCAAGTTCCTTCCGCTCTTGATGGCGAACTTCCTGAGCCAGCATGTTCCTGCAGTCAAAGCACATTACCTGCTCTTCAATCTCATCGATGGCCTATTGAAGATACTCATCTTCATCCTCTACATCGTGCTCATAGCGCTCTGGAAGGATATCTACCGCGTTTTTCAGTACCACGGAGCAGAACACAAGGCAGTCAACTGCTTTGAATCGAAACTTGAATTGACAGCGAAGAATGCAAAGAGATTCAGCACCATCCACCCGAGGTGCGGCACTACCTTCGTCATCTGGGTATTGGTCATAAGCATCTTCTTCTATGTCTTCATCCCCCAGAGCTATTCTTTCGGCATGAAACTGCTCCTGAGGATACTCCTTCTGCCCCTCATCGTGGGGGTTTCCTATGAATTCCTCAAACTGGGCGCCAAACACTACAGCAACAGAGCAGTCAGGATCCTCATCACACCAGGCTTATGGTTCCAGAGGCTGACTACCAGAGAGCCGACCCTGAAACAGCAGGAAGTGGCTGTCTTCGCATTGAAGAAGGCGCTGGCGAGGTAAAATTTTATAAAGCCCTGTCCAGCTGTTGTCTTTATGGATACTCCGCTCTTACCTCCAGAGGCTTTATGCTATCATCCGGCCTATCCAGAGGAGATGTATGGCCGGAAGCAGATTCTTGCAAGCCTTGACACAGCAATTGAACACATCAGCTCTGCTAATCAGATTAATGCAGGAGGCATAAAAGAAATCATCGAGAAGACAGTGATAGAGCCTTACCAGTATCTTCTCCCTGCTGATGGTGCAGGCCCTATCTATGCAGCAGTGAAGGATTTCTTTGACGGCATCACTAAAGAGTACAATCAGTCAGGCTCTCTGATGTCCCTCAGGAAGATTGCAGACACCCAACCCCGGACTTAAGAAAGAGGAATTCGCAGAACAATCATCCCCTCTTCCTGATTATCTCTACTAATTCTTTTATGTCGTCAATCTCAAAATCTGCCCCACTTTTCCCTCTTCTGACAGGCTTTGTCGCGCCATAACGCGCATAGCAGGTCTTCATCCCAAGCCTCTTGGCGCCTGCAATGTCCCTGGTGATGCTGTCCCCTACCATCATGCATTCAGAAGGCTTCAGCCTGAGGGCTTTCATCGCCTTGAGGAAGGGCTGTTTCGCAGGCTTATGCTTGCTGGTGTCGTCGAACATCACCACATCGTCGAAGAAGCTGTCAATATTCATGGACGTCAGCCTTATCCAGCCTTTGATTTTCGGGGCGTCGCTGACGATGGCAAGCCTCACCCCACAATCCCTTATCCTGAGCAGGGAAGGCACCACATGCGGATATGGCTCGACAAACGAGGTATGGACCCTCCTGTAGGCAGAGATGCCGTGCGCCAATACCCTGATATCGACTTTCCCTGCAGCTTTCTTCAGGAACTTCTGAAAAATGGTGCGGTCCTCATAGCCGTGGATGTCATACAGCGAGAACAGCAGCTTCAGTGCAGCACTCTTCTTCATGGTGAGGCCTGCGCCGATCATAGCTGTCACTGCCTCCTCGCAGGAAATGCGTTTCATTCGCATGAAATCCACTAGCGTATTGTCGAGGTCGAAGAACAATGCCTTTATCTCTGCCATGTCATGCCTGTCTCTCTATGCTATTATAAATATTTTCTGTTCTGTAGGGCATGGTCATGATAGTCTTAAGCTCCATGAGGATCTGGAGTTTTCTCTGTACTGCAGCAAGGCTGCCTTCATTGTCATACTCAGCCTTCCAGCTGAAGTCAAGGCCGTCCCCGGGATATCTGGGGATGAGATGCACCATGAAATGAGGGTGTTCCTGGCCTGCCTCGATGCCGTTTCTGATGATGACCTGTGTGCCTGTCGCTTTTGTCTCCTCTATCAGCATCTTGGAGAAATGTGCAGTGATGTTCGCTATGCTTCCCAGCCTGTTGTCAGCGACCATCTCAAGGATGGGGATGTGCGCATTAGGGACGATGATGATATGGCCGGTGATGCAGGGCTTCGGATGGAAGAACACAGAGCAGTACCTGTTTGAGAATATTACCGCGAGCAGCGACAGCGGGTGGAGCTCCAG
>CAZTOO010000170.1:0-2663 GCA_964615215.1 uncultured Methanosarcinales archaeon | reverse complement strand
TTCAAGAAGATTGTTGATGAGAACCAAAGGAAATTCCAGCTGTTCGACAGGAACATGCAGAAATTCATAGGGCTGTATGAAATCATCTCCAACCAATATAACCCCTTCACGGCAAAAAGCAATTTTGTCGAGACTGCCCAGCAGAACAAAAGAAGGGCTGCAGAGCAGCAGGACATGCCGAGGCAGCAGCCTGCTCCTGAGAGAAGAGCAGAACAGCCATACAGAGCACCGCCATATGAAGAGCCTCCCACTATGCAGCAGCCCCAGCAGCAGGCACCTCCTCAGGAAAGGCAGCAGCAGGCACAGCCTATGCCGATGAATGGGAAAACTGAGATGCCTGGCATGCAGGAACACACAGCACCCCAACAGAAGCCTGAGAAAGGGAAATACGACGAACGGCTCAAGAATCTCCTCACCAAGATGAATGTCCCTGGAGAAGATATGCAGAAGGGAAGTCCAGGGGAAAAACAGTTCGAGATAGAGAAGCTTGCGCATGCTGCAGCAAAAAGCACAGAAACAAAGGAAGAGCATGCTCCGGACCTTGACTCCATACAGAAAGCCATAGAGAGCCAGGTGGTCAGGCAGCTGTCTGACATGGTAAGGGGCGACAAGAAGGTTCCGGAAAGCGCTGAAGACCATTCAAGAAGATTCAGCCAGGAAGGGAATACTGCTCCAGAAGCACCGGCCATGCCTCCCAGCCCCCAGATAAAGCAGGAATACCACCAGCCTGTGGAGCCGCAGTTCAACATGAGGCTGAACAGCGGCAAGGAAGTGACGAACCTGCCCCAGCTGATGGATGCATTCCAGGAGATGGATGATAGCACGTTCATGCATCATGTGACTCCTGACAGGAACGACTTTTACAACTGGATAAAGGATATCATAAAAGATGAGGAGCTGGCACAGGCCATACTGCCCTTACGGACAAAGGAGGACATGATCAGGGCGATACAGTACAGGATATATCACACAGCCTAAGACAGGAAACGTGACAAAAAGCACGACAGTATCATCATTCATAATCAATCAACAATCCTAGTACAAGAAAAAAGGGGATGCATCATGGTAAGCACTGTACCGAATTATCAGGAACTGGTGGAAAAGTTAAGGCAGAGTGATTTCATAGACACGTTCATAGCCAACTCACAGGGCAATCTCAACAATGAGGCCCTTGCGCAGCTGCTTGACCTCATCAAGAGGAACGGGTATGGCAGCGTGAGCTTCAGGGACATGGGAGAGATTATCGAGAGCAAAAGAAGGGCATATCTCGACAGGAGCGAAGAGGAAAGGGAACATATGAAACAGCAGGTACAGGAACAAGAGCATATCAACAGCATCCTCAACAGCGGCATCCTCCATGATTTCGTGAAGGAAAAGAACATGCAGTGGAACCATGAGGACTGGCTGAGGCTGCTGGACACGCTGAGGCAGAGGGAGCTCCTGAAAGTCGCTGAAGAGAAGATAGGGGGCATGCTCGAAGACATCAGGAAAGCCTATCAGGAAAGCCAGCAGCAGAGGGAAGAGAAGAAACTCATGGAATCTGCATACAAGGTGCCTGAGAGGGAAGAAGACAGGGAGGAGATGCCTGAAGAGACAGCGGAATTGCCGGTAGAGCCTGAGGCTCTGCCTGCGTATGAAGAGAAAGAGGAAAAAGAAGCCTTCAAAGAGGAGCGCCATGAAGAGCATCATCCGCATCATGGCAAGAAAGAGGGTGAAGAGTATGAAGAGCTCCTGGAGCTGAAGGCAGAAGTGGAAGGCAAGGAGAAAGAGCTCCAGAGGATACGGGATGAGCTGCTCGGCATCAAGCAGGGGGTTGAGCAGGACACCAGGAATATAGAGAAAGAGAAAGCAGCCCTCAAAAAGAGGCAGGAAGAGCTGGAGCACAGGGAGAAGGAGCTGCAGAAGCATGCAGAGCACCACGGCTCAGAGTCTGCAGAGCTGCACCGCCTGAAAGAAGAGCTCGCAAAGCAGCAGGCTGAAGTGAAGTCAGAGCTCATGCTGACGGAGCAGAAGATACAGGACGTGGAGAGGGAGAATAAATACATGGACAGCAAGCTCCAGAAGAAAGAAGAGATGCTCATGCAGAAGGACAAGGAGCTGGAGAAGCTCCATAGGGAACTTGCAGCCAAGGACAAGGAGCTGCGGGAGAAGGAGGGCATCATCAACCAGCGCTCCAAGGAGCTGGCCCAGAAGACAGAAGAGGTCATCAGGGAAAGGAATGCAGTCAAGGAGCAGAGCATCACGATAAAGGAAGAGACAGAGCGCCTTGAGAAGATGAGGAGGAACCTCAGGGACATGGAGATGGGAGCCAGGCAGCAGGAGCAGAGCGCAGTCCAGAGAGTGAAGGCTGCGGATGCCTATTATGAAACCAAAGAGCAGAGGCTCAGGAACATAGAAGAGAAATACAGGAACGTGCAGGGCAAGGACGATGCAGAGAAGCAGATCAAGGAGCTGCAGCTCAAGGAAGTCGAGCTCCTGAACAAGGAGATACACCTTGCGCACAAGGAAGAGGAGATCAAGAACGACCTGAAGAGGCTGCTTGCGCGGGAAGACAAGGTATCGAGCGTGAACAAGAACATCTCAGGAAGGGAGAACGAGCTGAGCGCAAAGGAAAGCTCCATCACCTACCAGAGAGAGCTGCTCAGGAAAGAGGAAGAGAGGAT
>CAZTOO010000169.1:668-2682 GCA_964615215.1 uncultured Methanosarcinales archaeon | reverse complement strand
GTGGTGATCACAGCAGGCATTGCTCTCTTGGGTCTGCCACTTAAGATGAACTTTGAGTGGGTTCTCCTCTCCATCATCGGCCTGAGCATTCTGGATCCCAATCCCAGAGAAGGATTCAAGACGTTCATGACTACCTTGGAAAATGCGGCGCACACATCTCTTAGCATTTGTGCCATATGCGCCTGCGCTGGCATTGTCATTGAAGTTACCTTGTTGAGCGGCCTTGGCCTGAAGATCTCAAGCGTCATTCTTGCGCTTTCGGGAGGCCATCTCATCGTCATCCTCATTTTGACTGCCATTACTAGCATCATCTTCGGAATGGGTCTGCCCACTGTCGTCTGTTATATCCTCCTGGTCAGCCTGATCGGTCCTGCCCTTATTGATGCTGGCGTTGTTCCTCTATTAGGACATCTTTTCATCTTCTATTTCGGCATGTACGCCATGGTCACACCACCAGTAGCTTATGCCGCTTATGCCGCCGCAGCCATAGCAGGTGCAGATCCCATGAAAGCGGGCATAATGTCTTTTTGGCTGGCTTCGGCAGCGATACTCCTTCCTTTTGCCTTTGTCTACGGCCCTCCTCTGGCCCTTATGGGAAATGGTGCACAAGTCACTGTCGCTGTGATCACCGCCCTCATAGGTATTACCGCCTTAGCCGGAGCTGTTATAGGGTACTTCTTCAAGAGCAGACTCATGCTCTGGGAAAGAGCGCTTCTCGGGCTAGCCGCGATTATGCTTGTTACGGTGGGGCAGGCGTCCAACATGTTCGGTCTCGCGCTTCTGGCCACTGTGGTAATGCGGAGGAAGGACTCACGGAAAGCAGCATTTACCCTGCTCAGACTTGGACGAAATATGGCGGAACATGAAACATGTCTTAAACCGCCTAAGACTCCATGAACCATGTATGGGCAGAACAAGAAACAACAACAAACCATATGAAGGAGGGAAAGATGAAAAAAAGGCATTTGTGTTTCATCACGGCTACGGTACTCCTGGTCACCGCGCTAGTCCTCGTTTCAAAAGAGGTTCCGGCCCAGGCTAATCCAGTGACCCTTAAGATGGTTCAGGTTTTTCCGAAAGGACAGACCAACATGTTCATTGTTCCCATTTTTATTAAGCTGGTGGAACAGAAATCCAAGGGGGAGCTTCAAATAAAACTCCTGGGCGGACCGGAGGCCATCCCCACCTTTAACCAGTGGGACGCTGTGAAATCCGGTGTTGTGGATTTGAATTTCAACGTGGCCGCCTATTACTACCGCAAAGGAGTGCCCGAGGCCATGCTTACCTGGCTCTCCAAGGCCCAGAGTCCGATGGAGGAGCGCAAGACGGGCTTCTATGATCTTATGAACCAGCTTCATCAGAAGGCGGGTGTGTATTATCTGGGGAGAGGGCAGTGGTCATCATTCTATCTCTGGCCAAATAAGAAAATTCAGACTTCCGGCGATCTCTCAGGATTGAAGATGCGCTCTGGGTTGATCTATGACGCATTCCTCAAGGCCCTAGGCGCCGTGCCTGTAACCATCGCGTACCCGGAAGTGTATACGGCATTGGAAAGGGGCTTGGCAGATGGGTTTTGCTGGACTATGGAAGGCGTACCCGAGTCCGGATGGTTGGAGGTTACCAAGAACTGCATTGATCATCCATTCTACTCCGGGGATTTTGTCTTCCTAGCAAACCTGAAGAGCTTTAATAATCTCCCCAAGCATCTTCAGCGGGTTTTGATCGATGCGTCAAAGGAGCTGGAACCTAAGATGGTCAACATGTTTCAGGATCTGGACCGAAAAGAGCGGAAGAAGGCTGAAAAAGCCGGAGTAAATTTCATCCACTTCTCCAAAAAAAACGCCGAGACCTATGTTGATACAGCCTGGAAGGCAGGATACATGGAGGCAAAGAAAATTTGCCGGCCAGAATATTTCGAAAAACTAATGAAAATGGCAGGGTGGTAGCGCAAAGAGAATAGACCTTCTAATATCCCGAAGAATGCAGTACCGAGAAACCAGGGAGAAGAAGGTCC
>CAZTOO010000169.1:0-658 GCA_964615215.1 uncultured Methanosarcinales archaeon | reverse complement strand
AAATATCATTTTAACCGGATTATAGATAATGCTAAGAAGGTCCATCTCTTATATCCGCATATTTCACTGATGAATTGTTCGAAAGGTCCTTTTGAATCTGTGCCAATCTGCGGAATCCTCGGATGTAAGATGTTAATATGAAGGCAGGTAAAGCAGAATACCTTTTCGATCGTATCGTGGATTATCTGGCCGGTGCGGGGGCAATCCTTGTCGGCGCCACCATGCTTATGGTTTCCATAGAAGTCGTGATGCGTTTCCTGCATCACCCTCAGATCTGGGTTATCGAGATCTGCGAATACAGTCTTGTGTGGGTGACATTTCTCGGTGCCACCTGGATCCTCCGCTCAGAGAGGCATGTGCAGGTCGATATCCTGTTGGGGTTCCTCTCGCCGAGGGCAAGGGCGTTGCTGGGGATTGTGAGTTCCTTGATAGGCGTATGCGTCTCCCTGGTCCTTTGCGTTATGGGCGCCAAAGTCGTATTGGGGATGATTGCAACCTGGGAAGTGGATCCTAGAAGCCAAATCGGAATACCCGAAGGACCTCTGCTGGCCATCATTCCGGCATGTTCCCTTCCCCTCCTGATCCAGTTTGTACGCAGGGGCTTAGGCTGCTTTCATGACTGGAAAAACAATCAACAGAGGGGAAGGGATTAGCATTG
>CAZTOO010000168.1:0-2689 GCA_964615215.1 uncultured Methanosarcinales archaeon | reverse complement strand
ATGTGCTCAAGGCCATGCCTACGCTTATGGAAGACATCGACAGAGCCATCAATAAAGTGTCTCTCATCGCTCTCCAGCAGGCATCGCAGCAGTCAGGAGCTACTGCACAGCTCAATAAGGTCTATAAGGATATGGAAGAGGCAGGAACCACCCTCCTCTCGATAAAGAAAGGTCTTCTGGCGCTGGACGAGACCATTGAACAGATAAAGGCATGAGCTGCCATGGCATTACCTGAAGAAGAGGCACCCCCAGAGAAAAAGAATGAAGTGAAAAAAGAGGAGAAAAAGCCAGTCCGTTACCCAAAAAAGCCGAAAAAGCCTCCAGAACTTCTCTCCAGGAAGAAATACCAGTTCAAGTGGATGCACCTGTGGATATTCCTCCTGTTTCTTGCAGGGGCAGTGTGCGTCTATCTCATGATAGCCTTTGTCATGCTGGCGCTCACGCCGGTAGAAAAACTTTCAGGCGCTCCAGATTCTTCAAAAGCGAGCAGTCCTGCATCCTCCAAAGAGATCCCGCCAGACTGGTGCATAGCAGGTACCTCAAAGACCTCAGGAACTGTGGAGATAAGGATCATCGGCATGGAGACAAAAGACAGCCTGGAAGTCTGCAAGAAAGAGACCTATAGCGGCGGCGCATTAGTCTCCAAAGTGTGGGAGTCTCCGGATTCCTCGTACAGGAGGAGCGAAAGCTATGACATCCAGACAGGAGCTTTGACAGGCTCTTCCCTGGTGAAGGACGGCTGCATCATCATCTATGACGACACAGGCGAAGAGATAAGCAATGAATGCTGATGATGGTTTGTGTTCTCTAGAATCTGATCTTATCCCATACAGGCTATCCGAAGAGTAAGCCTAGGATGCTTCTGCTGTTAAAGCTCTGAGCCCTAAGCCGTAAAAGCCCCTACCCCCAACACTTCTCTAAAGATTCGTCGTATTAAGTATATGCATATCTATCAAACTGACTATCCGAAGAGTAGGCTTTTGACTAAAGGCTGTTAAGCCAGGGGAAAATAAGAGTCTACAAAAGAACAAAGCAATCCTGCACAAAGGAATACAATAACCTATTTATACATCCCTGACTTCTGTTTTCATATGACAGAAAAAGCGATGCTGGAACTTGGCACGTCAGACAATAAGAAAGTGCTCTACCCCCTGGAGACCTTGAAGAAGCACTTCATAGCCCTCGGCTCTTCAGGCAGCGGCAAGACAGTCTTATGCAAGACTATTATAGAAGAGGCACTTTTACATGACATCCCAGCCATACTGGTAGACACCCAGGGCGACCTCTCCAGCCTTGGCCTGTTATATACAGAACAGGAGATCACCACAACAGAAAAGCTCAATAAGGAAAAGACAAGGCTCTACAACGAATCTGTGGAGATAGCTATCTATACCCCCACTTCCAGAGCAGGCATACCTCTCTGCATCAATCCTCTCCAGCTTGACATCCAGCATAAGATCTCCTATGAGGAGATGGCTTCTCTGCTGAACCAGCTCTCAGGCCTTCTCACACAGTTGTTGGGCTACAGGCAGAATTCCGATGACTCTAATTCCGCGCAGTCCATGCTCTACCTCATCCTGGAGCAGTCCTTCAGGGAAAGATCACCTTTGGGCTCATTCCAGCAGCTTATAGCGAAGATAAGACAGCCTGATGAAGGGCTGAAAAGGAAGCTGGAGGCGATCCATTTTACAGAGAAGGAATCAGAGACTCTCATAAAACGGCTCCACTACCTCACTATAGGCGAGAAAGACCTTCTTTTCAATCTGGGCATCCCCTTGGACATAGATGTCCTGATAGGCAGGAAGATGCCTGAAAACCTTTCCTTAAGCAGGAACAAGAAAGTCAGGCTGAGCATCATCTATCTCAATACCATAGAGACAGCAGAGCAGAAGCATTTCTTCATCTCAGTCCTTGCCACTACCCTGTATCAATGGATGTTAAGCCACCCCTCAGAATCGCTCCAGATGCTGTTTTATATCGATGAGATAGCAGAATACATCCCTGCAGGCTCAAGCAAGCCTATCACCAAGGACATCCTGAAACTGCTGTTCAAGCAGGCAAGGAAATACGGCATAGGGCTCTTGACCTCCACCCAGAACCCGGGAGATATCGACTATAAGGCCTTTGCGCAGTTCTCCACCTGGGCTGTAGGCAGGCTTACTACAAAACAGGACATCAAAAAGGTCCAGGACGGCTTATTGGCAGTCACCGACAAATCTATCACCACCTCAACACTCCCCACGCTTCTTGCCACTCTCACTCCAGGAGAATTCCTCTTTTTCTCTCCAGACGCCTCCGGAAGCACGTTCAGGCTGAAGACACGTTACTTACTGACAAAGCATAAGACCCTTACAGAACATAACATCACTCCTTTGGTGCTTGAGCAGGGCTTTTCTTTTGAAGGGAAGAAACAGCCACAGGAAACTTCTTTCTCAGGCCCGAAGCAGCGTATGGAAGCATTCCCTCTCCATCTGGAGGAAGAGGACCTTAAACAGCTGGTCAAAAAGAGGACAAGACTCACCTTATTCCTTAAGCCGAGAGAGACTGTTGAGAAACAGCAGCTTCTCTATTACCCTCTCCTGAAGCTGAAGCTCAAAGTGCTGAAAAAGCAGCTCCTCAGCAGGCAGAAAGAGTATCCCTCGGTGGTGTATGCAGACGCCAGCCTGAAGCTCTATCAGATTGATGAGCA
>CAZTOO010000167.1:0-2712 GCA_964615215.1 uncultured Methanosarcinales archaeon | reverse complement strand
TTTCCCTACAGGCTGGGAGCCGTCACTGAAGATGACTTTTGTCTTTATGCCAATCTCCTTGGTCAGCTCAAGGAATCTCCTTCCCAGCATCTTCGCATGCCTCTTGTCAGGCATCTTCGAGCCTTCGCCTGTGGGGATGTCGATGATCAGGTGGTTGGAAGAGACAGACGCTTTCTTTGCGATGATGGATGCCAGCAGCTGGCCAGTGGGGTCGAGAGAGACAGGATGCTCCACTTTTATGATCTTGTCATCAGCAGGCGCAAGTCCTAAATCGCCTCCTCCCCATACTATGCACCCTCCCACTTTATTGACAATCTTCCTCATCTTTGAAAGGGGGAATTCCACATCACATAATACTTCCATGGTGTCGGCAGTCCCTGAGGGAGAGGTTATTGCCCTACTGCTCGTCTTCGGGATAGTCAGTCCCGCAGCAGCAATCACAGGCACCACAATCATGGTTGTCCTGTTTCCTGCAACACCTCCTATGCAGTGCTTGTCTACCACTTTCTTCTTTTTCAGCCCTAACTTGTTCCCTGTATTGATCATAGCTCTTGTCAGTTCGACAGTCTCTCTCATGGAGAGCTCATGCATATAGCATGCAGCAACAAAATACGTTGTTTCTATGGTGCTGAGCCTGTTCTCTGCAATGTCTCTTATGATGAGCTTGATATCATCCTCAGAAAGCCTCTCCCCCCTCAGTTTCTTCTTGATGAGAGTCACACTTGCAGGCCTGGGCTGGGGTTTTATCTCCACATACACCCCTTCCCTGAGGTTCAGCTCTTTCGTCAGCTCCACGCACGGCCTGATGGTTCCTGCAGAGGTGTATTCCAGGCTTTCAGTCAGCTCCACGATTGCTGTTGTCTTCTTTCCGTTCCTTCTGACCTCTATCCTGTCGCCTGGATGGATGTCAAGCTTTAATGCATCCTCTTTGTTCAGCTCAGCTTCCAGGATGCCTCCTGTCAGTATGTTCAGCAGCTTAACCTTTAGCCTCATCAGCTTTCGCCTCTTGGTTGTAGATGCGCATAACAGTGAATGTCAGCGCCAGTATCAATGGCCCTAATATCATCCCGATTACCCCTAAGGCAGCAATGCCTCCGAACAGCCCCACAAGGATGATGGCCGGGTGTATGCTTGCCCTGTCGCCTATGAGCTTCGGTCTCACGAAATTGTCTATTAATGATACGATGAGCATCCCGTAGAGGAACAGCCCGAAGCCTTTGAACAGCAGCACATTGTTGTTGCCAGTATAGCCTGAGATGATCATGAAGATTGCCAGGGGCATCCATATCAATGAGGAGCCGAGGAAAGGAATGAGCGATGCAAACACTGTCAGCAGCCCCCAGAGCAGCGGCGCAGAAGTCCCGAAGACCACATATCCTATCAATGCAACCCCGCCTTGCAGCAATGCTGTCATGAACTGCCCCATGAGTATGGCTCCTGTCACGCTGTTCATGTTCTTCAGTATCTCCTCCTTCTTGTCCTCTGAGAACGGCATGTACTTCTTGATGCCTGCCACAGCCCTGTCCTTTTCCGTGAGCAGATAGAACAGCAGGAAGAACATCAGGAAAAGGTTAAGTATGACATTAGGCAGCCCGAGCAGGAAGTCAGAGGTGCTCTTCAGCACCTGGTTCACCACTGTAGCAACACTGTTCCTCAGCACTTCCCTCACGTTCTGGTCAGCGAACATCTCAGATTCTGTGATGCTGCATAAGAATTGATTCTTCTCTGTGAGATTGTCGCAGTGGAGGCTGAACATGCTGCCCTCAGGGCTTATGGCCTTCAGCTTGTTGTAGGTGCTGATTGCCTCGCCGCTCACGATGTTCAGCATATAGATCAGAGGGACCAATATCAGCACCAGTATCAGGATGATGACCAGGGCTGCACTTAGCCATCTCACCCTGAGGTATTTGTTGATGAACTTATAGACAGGATAGAAGATGTAGGCAAGCAGGAAAGCACCTATGATGCTCCACCAGTAGTCCTTGACGATGAAGAAAGAAAGGCCTATCAGGATGATGATTGCCGCTACCTTCACGAACTGCTTTGTCTTGATGTCGATCTACTTCACCTGTGTGTAGGGCTCCTGTCTTATCATAGACTGTTTGCTGTAATTGACAAGGCTCTGGAGGTACTGCATCACCTGCTGGCTGTTTCTGATATACTGCAGCCTGAAATCATTGTTGATCAGTATCGTGGAAGTGCCGAAGATGCTGTCTAAGACATTTTTCTTCTCCTTGATGTCAGTGATGTGGTTGTAGTTGATATACCTCTGCTCCTTCTCAGCAACAATGATCCTGTCGTCCTCGAAGTTGATCATCACCTTCCTCTTCCTGACGAGATTGACGATGAGGTTCGCTGCGGCGAGAATGCCGCTCAGGATGATAGCATAGAGGCTCAAGGAGCTGGGCATCACTTTAAGATAGACATTCAGGTAGAAGGCAGCATAGAATAGTGCCCCTAGGAACAACGAGACTATTAGCTCCGGAACCACAATCCTAGGCATATGATACCTCAGTTGATACCTTATCATGTTCCCCTCTTTTTTATGCAGAAAAAGAGTGGGCAGAAGTATAAAAAGGTAATGGAAGATGAAGGCCTGTCTTTTTGAAAGTGCTTACTTTCTGTCATTTCTTTCT
This sequence comes from uncultured Methanosarcinales archaeon, assembly GCA_964615215.1. Lineage (GTDB taxonomy): Archaea > Nanobdellota > Nanobdellia > Woesearchaeales > CAZTOO01 > CAZTOO01. The sequence continues at coordinate 76 of CAZTOO010000167.1, read as the reverse complement.
CTTGACGGACCCGAAGAGTAAGCCTGGGGTCTCATGGCTATTAAAGTCCTGGGCTTAAAGGAAAAAGCTTCCTCAC
>CAZTOO010000166.1:0-2743 GCA_964615215.1 uncultured Methanosarcinales archaeon | reverse complement strand
CATAAGTTCAAAGCAGTGAAAGAGAAGGGCATTGTTCTGGAGAACATCTCGAAAAAAGCAGGGAACAGGGAGAAAAGAGCTCCTGCAGAGATCCTGATAGGTGCCGATGGCCCCCATTCTGCAGTCGCCAGGATGCTCAACCCGAAATTTGACGTGGAGAAGAAAAGCAATCACGTGCATTCTTTCATGGCGACAGCCAGGGTGAAGAAAGACCCCAACATCTATGAAGTGTTCCTCGGCACAAAGGCCAGGAATTTCTTCTGCTGGATCGCTCCAGAAAACAGAGAAAAGGCCAGGATAGGCATGCTGGGGACAGACATCACAGAGAAGGAGCTGCAGGAGTTCCTTGAGCAGCAGAACATAGCAAGAAAGGACATCCTGGAGACTGAGAGGGGGACACTGCCTGTCTTCAACACCTCGCTCCAGCTTTCGAATATCAAGGACGAGTCAAGGGAGAAAGAGATATATATATTGGGGGAGGCAGCCGCACAGGTACAGACTTCGACAGGAGCAACACTCCTTCCAGGACTGAAAGCAGCATCCCTGCTCGCAGAGGCCATCATCAACAGGAAAGACTATGAGAAGCTTGTCAAGAGACATATCTATCCTGACCTGCTGAGGCATAAGATGGTGAGGAAAGCCATGAATGTCATGAAAGTGAATGACTATAATTATCTTATCCGCCTGCTCAAGCAGAAAAGGGTGGTAAAACGATTGAGCGCCTACAGGCCTACAGACCTTTCAAAGCAGATGTTCGCGCTGCTCCTTCTCGAGCCGCGATTGCTGTATTTCGCGAAGATGCTTCCTGTACTGTTCAGGGAAGGATAGGGTACTTGTTTAGCCTGAGAGATTCATTCTTTAAGATAGCCTTATCGCGAATCCGAAGAGTCAGCTTCTGTTATAGGGCTGTTACGGCATGGGAAACGGAGAACGATAAAATACCAACTCCCCACACTACTCTTCGGATAGTCAGTCAGACTGAATTCCGTCTGTATCATCTAACGAAGAAGAGTAAGCAGAGGAGACTGCAACAAAAGACAGGGATGCATAAGTGATGGACATCTGATAAGAAATACTTATATACCAGTGGTTTTTTGGGGAGAAGTGAGTATTGAGGGATAGGACTTGAAGCATCAGAAACACGAGCAGAAACAGGAACATCATAAAGAAGAGCAGAAAGAGGAGGAAGATGAGCTTCAGATAGATTTCTCGAAGATAAAGAGCTTCTTCAAAGGGAAGAAGAAAGAGAAAAAAGAGCACCAGGCAAAAGAAGAAGCTGAAGAGGGGAGAGAGGAAGAGGAGCTCAATCTCCAGTTCAATCTCGAGGACCTCAAGAGACTATGGAAAAAATCCGCGGTGTTCTTCCTCATCCTCATTCCGCTCCTCGTTGCCATCATCCTCAGGGCGCAGCCTGCATATCTTCCTATCACTGACGAATGGGCAAAGAGCACTATAGACAACTACCTTCGTCAGAATATGGAAAGCCAGATACGCCAGCAGTACCCTAATCTGCCTGCCACCGAGATCGGCCTGCAGGTCAACAGTCAGCTCCAGACCTTCATTGACCAGAACCAGGATATGTATCTCCAGAACATCAGGCAGCTCTCCCAGCAGTACAAGGACCAGATGAAGATGGATGACGGCACTACGTATCTGTCTGATATTGACACGTACCAATGGTATAGGTATAGCCTGGATATAGAAAAAAATGGATATATAGGAGACAGCATTAAGAGTGCCGGAGAACTTTATGGGGAGCACCCCGCTCCAACCCCTCCGTCGAATCCTGAGGAGATATCCCATATAGATGAGCACATGGTTGCTCCGCTGGGCAACCCCGCAGACCAGAACTGGCACAGCTATGTCGGCTTTTTTGTGCACAAGATCTTCTCAGTCTTTAATAGGGATGTCAATCCTATGACCACCTTCTTCTGGTTCCCTGTCATCATTGCGTCATTAAGTGTCATACCTGCATTCTTCATTGGAAGGAGATTTGCAGGCAATCTGGGAGGGTTCCTTGCAGCATTCATTATTGCCATCCATCCTGCATTTCTGAGCAGGACTGTTGGAGGAGTGGCGGACACCGACACCTATAATGTAGTATTCCCTCTTCTGATCCTCTGGATATTTCTTGAGGCTGAACATGCAGAAAAGCCACTATGGAAATACATCCTCCTCGCGGTGTGTGCATTGGCAACTGGCATCTACTCGAGATTCTGGTCTGGGTGGTGGTTCCTCTGGATATTCATCACCATCACCATTATCGGACAAATGGCCTATATGCTGCTCTATGACCTCTGGCACAAGGAACTGAAGAGATCTGCAAAGACATTTTTGTCTCCTCTGCTGTTCCTCGCTGCATTTATGGGATTCACTTTGCTGATGGTGTTCCTTTTCTCCGGAAAAGGCGCTGTCCTCCAGGTTACTGGAGGAGTTGTCCAGGCTGTGACAGGAGTCACCCAGCTAAAAGTGGCAGCCCAGAGCAATGACTGGCCAAATGTCTACACCACAGTGGCTGAACTGAACTACGGAAGCCTCCCGCAGATTATCAGCCAGCTTGGAGGACTCTTCCTGGTGACTCTTGCATTTTTCTCATTGGTATTCCCCCTGTTCCTGAAAAGGCATAAGATTAACAGCTACTTCCTCGGAATAGCTTTTGTCTATTTCTGGTTCATACTCTATCTCATAACGAAGAGCAGGATAGCTAACGATAAGTTTGCCTTGGTCCTGCTGGCTATCCCCC
>CAZTOO010000165.1:0-2755 GCA_964615215.1 uncultured Methanosarcinales archaeon | reverse complement strand
AGAATATGCTGAAAAGACTGTCTCATACGCAGCTTTCTCTTTTGGAGACTGCGTGGGGTGTTGTGAAGAAAGGTGGAGTTGTCGTGTATAGTACCTGTTCTGTGGAGCCGATTGAGAATGAGGGGACCATCAGCGCTTTCTTGAATAAACATCATGATGCTGAACTGTGTGATATCTCTCTCAATCTGAAGAGGAGTGATTGTTATACTTCTTTTGAAGGCGTTTCGTATCATAAGGACATACAGAAATGCTTACGTTTGTGGCCGATGGATAATGATACTGAGGGATTCTTTGTTGCGAAACTGAAGAAGACATGAACATCCTGCCACTATGTATACTTGCCTCTAAAATTTTATAAATCCGGGCACATCAATCCCTTTATTATGCAAGACGCAGGTTTTGATGAGAAGGGTTCTGGAGCAGACGCGCAACCCAGGACAGATACCTGTTTGCGAAGTGAAATCCCCTACGGCGCAGTCCCTCCCGGATTTACTTTACCTCTGCACAAGATTGAAAGTGCATTGGAGACTATCTGCAGAGAAGAGGGCTGGAATGTACATGATCTGGCAGAATCTATAAGCTTTGAAACAACCTATCATAGACTAAGGAAGGGGAATCACAGAGTTAAATTTCCCCCAAAAGCACGTTTTGTCTACTTGGGGGGCGGAATTGATGCTACACACTCCGGATATCACTTTATCGTCGGTCTGGGAAGGACAGAAAAAGACCCTTGGTTAGGTGCTGTGGATCAAAATTGGTCTTTTTATAAAGATACTGACATTGTTGAAACAGATGATGTCACTGCTTTTGCGAAGTTTATCCTCTTCAATTCCGGTAAGCTCTATGTCCATGAGATACAGGCAAGCGTGATCAATGACCAGTATGAAGAGATGGTGGCGAATGAAATGAAGAGCATGCCTCCTGGCCCACTTCATACGGAAAAAAGGATATACAATCTGCACCGGTATGGTGTGCCTTGGCATTATGCAGATAGACTGCTTTTGTTTGGGCCTATGGCAGTCTGGTTCGCCAGGATGACAGATGCGCAGGCGATTATTTTTGAAAGATTGAATGACCTTCCCATCCACCTGAGGGCGTATAAGTATCTTACCCGGCATGTACATACCGATGGCATTGCAGTAGCAATTGATTCTCGTCCTCAAGAGTGATGTGCGGTTCTTATTCAATGCAAGAGATTCCTTAATGTGGCGAAGATGAGGAAGAAATCAACTTAAGACGATAATCCTACTGTGCTTATCTTGACAAAGTTTATAAATAAAATGATTATACCTTCTCTTATGTCAGGATCAATCTTAGTAAAAATCACTGAGTATCTCTCTCCTATCTATGGGAGCCCTGTCTCAGATGACGCAGTAAGAGAGTTCCGTGAGAGACACCCAGATGGTGAAGTGAAAAGATATGAGGGCTCTTATTGGCCTTTGAGTAAAGATACCATTGATGCTTGGTTGAAAGAGAACGCCCTTTCTTATGAACCTTATCCTGATAAACCTGGAACCAAAACAGCCCAGATTCATGGTGAGATAGGAGCTGCGTTTCAGCAGCCCCTTCATCATATCTCAACTGAGCACAACATCATTCTCAGCGATGCTCATCTCGACAATGTGATTGCAGATTTCGTCTATCAAATAAAAGTGACTATCAGAACACAGCCCATAGGATATTCTTATCTGCCTGCTGCATTTACTCGCAAACTTAGAGAGTCAGCTTATATTTTAGTTCCTCAGCGATAATATATTTCTGCGACAGTCCTCTTGGAAAGACTGGAAAAGAAAGAGTAAGTGTTCTAGCCATTTTTTAGCGCTGGAGTGGTGGGTGCATTCTCTCATCTCACATCCTTATCCGCAAACTTTAAAAAGGAACGCTGTCCGTTAGTGTGGTATGGCCTCCACATCGCCTCCAACTGAACAGGAATTCACGTATGAATTACGCATCCCTAAAGAGAGGATAGCAGTTCTTATAGGGAAGAGCGGTGAGCAGAAGAAGCTCATTGAAGAGCAGGCCCATGTTTCTCTGAAAGTAGATTCCAAGGAAGGAGATGTCTTCATCTCAGGCAAAGATCCCTTACACCTCTATACTGCGAGAGAGATCATCAAGGCCATAGGCCGCGGCTTCAATCCTGAGATTGCGCAACTCCTTCTCAAGCAGGACTATGTCTTTGAGTTAATCACTCTGGACAATTTCGCCAAGAACAAAGTGCAGATGGAGAGGGTGAAAGGCAGGGTCATAGGCGCAGAGGGCAAGTCCAGGAAGACTATAGAACAATTGACAGAGACCTTCATCTGCGTGTTCGGAAAGACCATAGGCATCATAGGGCTTGCAGGCCAGGTTCCTATCGCAAGAAGCGCCATAGAGATGCTTTTGCAAGGAAGCCCGCATGCTTCAGTCTACAAGTGGCTGGAAGGAAAACGGAGAAACAGTGCATTGGAGGCCTTTGAGAATGAGGCTGGGTTCATCAAGACCGAGGAAGAGATGAAGGAGAGTGCGAAGAAGCATAAGGAAAAGACGCAGAAGAGAAGACGGTTGAAGGAGAAATAAATATATTTTTATAGGCATGTCATTTTCAAAACACCAGAGGTGGTGTATGCCAGACAGCACATTGAGTTCTTTCGGAGCTCAGCAAGAGAAAGGTAAGCCCATAGCGCATGAGCTGGCGAAGAAGCAGAGAGAGATCTCTGTAGCTGAATTCTTCGAGAAAAACCGCCATCTCTTAGGTTTTGACAATAAAAGGAAGGCA
>CAZTOO010000164.1:0-2787 GCA_964615215.1 uncultured Methanosarcinales archaeon | reverse complement strand
GATGCCAGCAATCGCAAGTTCCAAAGCCTTCCGGTATTCCTTGAGAGCGGCAAAGAACTCGGCCACGAGTCTCGGCGTCTCGCGCACTTGCCGCTCGATTTTCTTCTTGTTCTTGCGCTCCATAGCAAAAACCTCCTTTTTCGCACTTCATATAATAGGGTGAAACAGGTATATAATGATTGTGAAACAGAAAAAGGTAAGGGGTAAGAAGTGCCTCACATGCGCCCAATTGAGCACTACTGGTCCGGAGATTTTTCATGCCCTTGGACATCTGCTTTCCTCATGTTTCTGCATCTACGCCGACTGATCCTGAGCCATGCTGCCCTTACTGCAGGCATAGCACCATAGACTTCTTTTTTCTTGACAGGGCTCCATAGGCTGTGATGCCACGTCGTGAAGGTATGGCATCAGGGAGTCCCACAGACAGCTGTCAAGGAACGCCGTATGATGATCAATTACTGCCATGATAAACCAGAGGTCACCATGGTTATCGCCGGCATCAATACAACCAGCAATGAACGCAGTCAGTAAAGCAAAGCTTCTTGCCCCCCCAACTCCCGCCTAGTTCATTCGATTGCTCGAATTACTGAGCAGGTAAGAGAAGGTAGTGTGCCCTATCTATATAAGGATTTTTTGCCGATAAAGGCTATGATGGAAGATATGTTTCTCGATATATAGTTTACAAGACTACTTTAGTGACGGAGAAGAGTAAGCCTGGGGTTTAAGAGCCTTTAGACTCCCGCACGATAAAAAAAGAAGCTTCCCCACACTACTCTTCGGACAGGACGTAGGAACTAGAATTTAAGCAGGATAGAGTATATCCCATAAAATAATTAACCTTAAATACAGAAACAACAGCACAGAAAAATCATGGACTATCAGCAGATGTTAGATGAGCTCTACGCAAGAGAGAGAACAACATACGTCCTTGGCCTGAAATCAACCAGAGAGTTGTTAAAGAGATTAGGCAATCCTGAAACTCAACTGAAATATATACATGTTGCAGGCACCAACGGCAAAGGCAGCACCTGCTCCTTCATCAGCAGCATCCTTATAGGGCATGGCTACAAGACAGGCCTTTACACTTCTCCCCATCTTATTGACTTTACAGAGCGCTTCAAGATCGACAACACCAACATCACCCATGAAAAGCTGGCAGAGCTCTATGGGAAAGTCAGGCCTCACATCACCAACCAGAGTTTCTTTGAGATCATCACTGTCATGGCTTTCCTCTGGTTCCAAGAAGAAAGATGCGATTACGTAGTTTTAGAAGTCGGCCTGGGAGGAAGGCTTGACGCGACAAACGTCATTGTCCCTGAAGTGGCAGTCATCACTTCCTTAAGCGTAGACCATGCTGAATATCTCGGAAAGACACTGGAAAGCATCGCAAAGGAGAAGGCAGGCATCATCAAGAAAGGCAGCTATGTTGTCATCTGTGAGGAAAATAAAGGCAAGACCATCATTGCAGAAGCCTGCAGGAAAGAGAAAGCATTCCTGTCCACAGTCAAAAAGATGAAAAGATTAAAGCTGGGCATGAAAGGCCAGTTCCAGCAGGAAAATGCAAACCTTGCTGTGAAAAGTGTGGAACTCCTCTTCAAGAGAGAAAAGAGAGAGATGAGCCTGAAAGCCCTAAAGAAAGCGCTCAAAGAGACATTGTGGCCAGGCAGGTTCCAGTATCTGCAGAAGAACATCCTCCTAGACTGCGCCCACAATGTGGGAGGCATAGAAGCTCTCTCGCAGGAGCTGAAAGGGATTGCCAAGGGAAAGAGGATCATCTGCCTGATGGGAGTCTCCTCTGATAAGGACTATAAGAGGATGATTGAGCTTCTTGAAAGATATGTCTCTTTATTCTTTTTTTCAGAGGCAGAGAGCCCAAGAGCGTTACCTGCCAAGAAGATGCTGATGTATTATACTGCAAAACAGTACAGCAACAAAGACAGGGCAAAGAGCCTGGAGACTTCAGAATATAAAACCCTCATCGCCGGTCTCACAGACAATGACCTCCTTCTCGTCACTGGCTCCATCTACTTCGTTGGGCATTTCCTCCGGCACTACAACTAACCTTTATATATTCCGCTTCACTACTCCTGAGTATGCCTAGGCATAAGCACCAGAAAAAGACCTCTCATGACACCTATGCCAAGATTGGCCTTATCATCCTTATTCTGGTCTTCATAGGCATAGGGCTCTACATGCAGTTCAGGCCAAAGGACCTCATGAGGGTGCATTTCATCGATGTAGGCCATGGGGATGCCATCCTTATCCAGACTCCCCAGCACAGGAATATCCTGATAGACACAGGCTATTATGATACAGGGAGTGGGGTAGTCAGTTACCTGAAAGAGCAGAACATCAGCACTATAGATGCGCTCATCATCACCCATTTCGACGAGGACCATGCAGGGGGCCTGGCGAAAGTGGAGAACAATTTCCGCATAGCCAAGTACTATGACAACGGCCTTGAGGAATACAGCTTCAGGTCAAGGAATAAAGTGACAAAAGACACTTCTCTGCTTCTTGATCCTAACCTCAAAGCATCTGTCTTTGTCCCCTATGCAGATGATGCCTACAATCCCGGAAGCAATGACAATTCGCTGGTGACAGAGGTCACCTACGGCACTGTCTCGTTCCTCTTCATGGGAGACTGCACAAGGCTCTGTGAATCGAAAGTCATCAGCAGGCTGGACAGGGCCCAGATCATCAAGATTGCGCATCATGGGGCAGATGATGCCACCTCAAGCCTCCTGCTCGAGAGGACCCAGCCTGATGTGGCTGGCCGCCCACGAG
>CAZTOO010000163.1:0-2795 GCA_964615215.1 uncultured Methanosarcinales archaeon | reverse complement strand
TCCTGCTCCAACAGGTGGAGGAGGCGGAGGGATGGGCGGAGAAGGCGGCGGCAATGAAGGAAAGGATTCTCCTGTCTATGGGGTTGCGTTCAAGAAAATCGTACTGCCGAAGCTTGTTCCTGGCTCGTGTTCCCAGACTTCCTGTTCTGTCTTTGAGGGCTTTGACATCGTCAAGCTGAGAGATATGGATGCAGGAGGCAAGTATGATATCATTGTCGCAAGGAAATATATGGATTACGGAGACGGCTTTTTCGCGCAGATGGGCATTGTCTATGCAGGAACAGGCACGCCTGTCGCTCTCGGCTTTTATCTGAAATACTGAGGAGGAAAGATGAAGAGCATATTGCTGAACGGAAGATGGATGATGCTTCTTGTAGTCCTGTCAGTCCTTCCTTTCACCATCGCCTATCAGGACCAATATACTGCGACAGATTTCCCTTACAATGCTTCAGGAGTCAACGGCTGCAGGAATGAGGCTTATCTTCCTCTGTTCGTGTGCGAGAACATGAACATCAACGGCACCTACATCACTTCCCAGAAAGCCATCAGGTTACGGAACGTGACGCTGAACATGAACAATCAGTTTCCTGTGAATAATATAGTCTCTTTAGTCTCCACCTATCCCCAGGCGCAGTATGCCGGAATCCTTATTGAAGACTCTCTTATCTATGCGCGCGGCGATGAAGATGGTGAAGGGGATCTGAATGGGAATCTTACGCTTCAAGGAAAGAGCATCAGGATTTTTGACAGCATCCTCAACACGTATGGGACTGACGGTGCTGATGGAGAGGACGGACTTGGCAGTTATGATGGCTCCTCCGGGACGAATGGTGGAAATTCCTCTGTTGCGCTTCTTGCAGACCAGGAGATTGTGCTTTACAATGTGACGTGGAACAGCTGGGGAGGCAATGGCGGGGATGGCGGTAACGGAGGAAGCACCTTAATCGATCCGCCAGTCTGTGAAACAGGATATACATGCACACCAGATCCAGGCCCAGGCGGCTCTGGTGGGAATTCCTTTATGCTTCTCAACGGCTCTTCCGTGACAGTCTCTTCTTCGAGACTTTACTGGCAGGCTGGCGCTGGAGGAAAATCCGGAAAATTAGGCGCAGTGCCTGAAGATGACAGTCTCCTGTGTGCAGGCGGGAACTTCGGAGGAAATGGAGGGAGCAGCACCATCCTTATGAATGTGCTTTCGTTCTCTGTCGTCACCTCTTCCCTCAGCTTTTCAGGCGCCAACGGCGGAGACAGCATCCTTTTCAGTGACAGCAACGACCGATTCAGCGGAACCCCCAGAAGCTGTGAAGCCGCAACAGTGACTCTTGACGGCGGTTCCGGAGGGAAGCTCTCGTTTTCCCTTTCTCCAGCGTTTCTTGTCAACATCTCCAGATCCAACCTCACTTTCTCAGGCGGCGACGGCGGCTTAGGGGGGAGTGATGAGACAACAGTCCCTGCTGCTGAGCAATGCAGCAACGGCGGAGGCAAAGGGGGGGATGTCACGCTGCTGATGAATGCGAGCAATATGTATGTCGAATACAGCCTTTACAATGTTTCAGGAGGAAAAGGCGGCAGAGGATACTCCTGTGATGATGGGGGGCAGAAAGGATATTCTCTCCTCAATACTATCAAAGACGGCGGTTTTGTAGTTGTCAGGCTTCTTGGAGCAAACATCATCACGCATCATTCTAGGCTTTTCTTTGTCTCGAGAGGCGCAGCAACTATCAATGGAACTCTTGAGGGCCCTACACCTTTCGGCAACTCTTCCAATGTCTCTGTCGTGTTCAATCTCACGCAGAAATTTATCGCAGGCGACATGACCTATCTCAATGTCAGCGCAGGAAAGGCATATGCTCCGGAGGGTTCATCTATAGGCAATGCAAGCTTTAGGGTGTTCGCGAAAGGCATCTATCTCGGCTCTTCCGACGGGACTTCCTCAGGTTTCTTCATGACTGAGAAAAACTCAGATTTCACCAACAGCTGGATCCTGCTTGGAGACACTCCAAAGCTGCTGGTGAACAATACGTTTATCAAGGATGCGCAGGGAAGGAAACAGTACCATGGTCTCCCTTACAGCATCAACATCTCCCCAGCCTACTGCGACGGCCTCCATAACGTGACGTTCTGCATCATCAATGATGACCCCTCTTCAAAGGAGCAGTCTGTCAATTATGCCTATTATACCCTGCCACCTCCTCCTCTGCCTTACCCTTTCTGCCCTTATTTCAGATATGACTGTAGCAACATCTGGGGAGATGCCCCCATCATCAGGCAGCTCTCCTGGCATCCCTATCCGACGGGAAACGATGACAACCTTTCTTTGTATGTGAACTGCACCGATGACGGGGGAGGTATGCTGACAGTGGATTATACAGTCTATAATGGCATTGACATCATCTATGAGTTGTACGGTCTTACAGTCCAGAGTGGCATTCTTACGCTTCTCAACACATCATACAATCCTGGCCAGCAGAACATCACGTCAGATGAGACTGAGGTGGGGCAGACATTCAGGGCGGTGCTGACCTGCACAGACAGCGACGGGAATTTCGATACAGAAGAGAACTCCACCACCATACGCAACTCAAAATCGAAGATAGAATGGTGCCCTCAGGTCTTTCCTCCTTATTCGCCAGTGGAGCGGCTCGGAGAAACAGTCTACTGCAATACTGTAGGAAGTCCCTTCTGCACCCATGACGGGAATCCGAATCCTCCAGGAGGGTTCCAGTACGAGTACAAATGGCATATCATAGAGAGGAGCCGCACCTTTGCACTCTTCAGGGATGATTTCGAGACTT
>CAZTOO010000162.1:0-2808 GCA_964615215.1 uncultured Methanosarcinales archaeon | reverse complement strand
TCCCAGCAACCATGCAGTCCCCTGCAGTTCCAAGAAAGATGATGCGCGGCTCCATAGCACAGAGTAAGGCTGACTCTCTTTAAAAATCTTTGCCGACCTGCACAGCTATTCTTTCTGGGAGAATTCTTCAGGCCCCATGGACTTGAGGATGTTGTTCCTGTCAAAGACAAGCTGCATATGCGGATAGGCAATCTCCACATCATCATGTTTTGCAGCAAGCGCCAGGAACTCGCTGTAGATCTCAGATTTCATAGTCCTCAGGAACCTGTAGTTCGCCAGGTATCTCACATTCAGCTCTATGGCAGACTCTTTCAGCCCCACCCTCACCATGACCTTGTCGGCAAGCGCTTTTTCCATCCGCTCTTTCTCGACCTGGATATTTTCCTTCTCTTCCCTCACTCTTTTCAGGTCCTTCCTGAGCTCCCTCTTTTTCTTCATATTTGATTCATTCCTATGCTCATGGTTCAGGGCATCGAAGATCCTGATGATGCTCTCATGCCTCTCTTCTGTCTTCTTATGGTGGGCAACCACATATTTCTCCACTGTATCCAGGGCAGCCCTCTCAAGAAGCTTCTCCCCCTCTTTCCAGTCGCTTTCATACGTGATGGTCACTCCTACTTCATCCCATACGAACTCTCCGTTCTTGGTGAAGTTGGTGATAGAGCCTGTCAGCACCATCTCATTCGGGACAGTGACTACCTTACCGCTCAGCTCGTCAGAGTTGGAAAGCATCCCGTCAAGCTGCGTGTACATGACATCTATGGAGAGTACATCACCTCTCACTTCCCCTATCTGTATCCTGTCCCCCACATAGAAGGTCTTGTTGAAGATGATGGTCAGCCATCCCACGAAATTGAGGATTGGCTTCTGGAGCGCAAACGTGATGCCGAACCCTATGAGGCCCAGGGACGCTATCACTGCAGTGATGTTGCCGAAGAACATGAAGACCAGTAGCACAATCACCAATGACCAGATGGCATATTTCACGAAGAGGAAGAGCCTGTAGAACTCCTTGGTCTGGTCTGTGAAATCAAAGTATTTCTTCAGCACCATCCTCAGCAGCGTGATGATGAGTTTCGTCACGACCAGCACGATGATGATGACGAAGAGTGCCGGAAGAGCATAGGAAAACCCCTGCTGGAGCGTACTGCTGATATACTCGTAGTTCTGTCTCAGCGTGGAGAAAGAGCTTTCCTGGGAGAACATGAAGTACGCGCTGAAGAGTATGACTGTCGTGATGATGACTGTGTTGATGATGATGTGCTTCTTGAACAGGCTCTTCATCTAACGAAACCTCTTTTTTCTTGACATACGTTACACTATGGCTCTAGTACTGCAGGAATTATATTTAAAGATGTATTACAAAAATCCATAACCTTTAACCCCTGCTTTACATGCGTTCCTCTAGTGCGAAAGCCTGCGGTAGAATTCCCGTATCCAGTCCATCTTCTTGCCTATGAGGGGGTATTCTTTCGCGAGCAGTTCCAGGGCAACAGCCCTTGAACTGTCATCTACAACCTTGAAGCCCGTTATCTTCCCTAACTCAGCGTCACGTAGCTTATTTGTCCTGCTGAACATCAGTTCGAAGATCTCTGCCTGATCCTCATCAGGCTCTGTCATGCTGTACTGGTTTGGGTAGCCGAGCGCAAGGTATTCCGGCGAAAGATGTACATCAGACTTAAGCCCTTTCGGCCCCATGTAGGCATTACTGCTGACTGTTGAGGCTGGGTCCTGAATCTCCCTCCAGCTGCTGTTGTCGTTGTACAGTCCGCCGTCATGGAGGTCAGCGAGATGGTAGAGCTCATGAGGGATATAACGGGGAAGACACACATAGATGGTTGATCTCTCATCCATGAATCCACTGATGGGCACGTCCCCTTTTTCCGGGCTTTTGCAGAGGCAGATGTATTTCACGCCGGCATTCCTCAGGAAAGTCAGGGAATACTGGTCAAGCTCCCTCTCGACCTCAGGCAGCAGTTTCATGAACTCCCTGCCGCTCATAGGTATGCAGGACCATCCCCTGCTGACATGGCCTGGCACAGCATGAGTATCATTCGTTACCAGGATTCCATACTTTTCCTTCAGCTTCCTTTGCTGCTCTTTCAGGCCTGCGTCCACCTTTACCCCAATGTGCTCCCTCTGCCTAATGTGATGAATAGGTGCGTAATGCTCGGCGATGACACTCCCAGCCAGCAGAACAGCGCTCCCTATGGCAATAGCAGCCTTCCCCGCTCTGTTCAGAATAATCACTCCTCCTTCACTTTCAGGAGTTCTCTGCTTATATGTTTTTCCCTATTCCCTTATAAAATCCGCAACCTTTAAAAAACCCTCCCCATAACCTCATCATTGCAGGCTAGACCGGGAGGCCAGTCCCCTCTTGTAACTGCAAGCGGACTTACGGCAGGGTTGAAATCTGTGAGAGGCTCCAAGCAGTCTTTCAGGTCTTGTCTCGGACGATGATATTTTGTCCTTCAGGATTGGTTCTTTAAGGAACCTGGTCAGGTCAGGAATGAAGCAGCCATAACTTATGGAATTGATGCTTGAGGGGAAGCGGAATGGAGAAAGAGACAGGAGTCCCCTGAGCGGCTGTTTTCAGTCCATCACAGGCTGCCTGCGCTTTTCTTTGCCCTTGCGTCTGCCTGAGACGACAGCAGACAGTGTGTGCTTGAGGTCATGATAGAATGCTGTAGCATCGCAGATAGCCTCCCCCTCCTCAAAATGAACTTCTGTATGCAGCCTCTCCCTCGGAGAATAGAAGTTGAGCGAAACGAGCAGGGAAGTAAGCTTTTGTCTGTGTTGCTGAAGCAG
>CAZTOO010000161.1:0-2821 GCA_964615215.1 uncultured Methanosarcinales archaeon | reverse complement strand
ATCCACGCTGAACAGGAAATAGCTGGAAAGTCCGTCAGGGCTTGGGCTTTCAGTCTTCTTCCTCACCCAGTCAAGGTCGTAGTCCTGCTGCGCGTTCTCGCTCAGCATGTTAGAGGGCATAAGGTCAAGGTCGATGCTCGTCACTACAGGATTCAGCTTCTGGGAGTTGCCTCTCCATTGCAGCCCCACATTCACTCCGAACTCTGCAATCCCCAACAGCATGTGCCTCGGTATCAATACTGAAGGGCTGATTTCAGGGTCTTTCACCTGCCAGTCAATGCCTCCCCCGCAGAGGGCATATACCACTCTCCCTTCTGTCTCTGCCTTATTCCCGACTCTGTCTGTGGCAACTATCTTTATCCTGTTCTCCCAGGAGCGTTCAAATTCTGTAGGGGAATTCCTCTGTGTAGTGCCGGTGCCGTCTCTTGTATCATAGTTTGATCCTCCTATACCCAGTGAAACAGATTGTACCTGTCCTGTGTCAGAGTTCTCATTAGCATCTCTGGGTGTAATCCTCTGGAGATCCAGCCCGAAAGAAAAGCTTCCTGTCTCATCTGTCTGTGCAGAGCCTTTCGAGACCCAGTTGCCGTTCTCATTCATCACAAACACTTCTACAGTCGCTATCTCAGAGATCTTGCCCTGGATGTTCACATGTGACACATACGTGGGGGAGATCCTGTCGAGGTTGGTCTCCAGAATCTCAGGCTCCTCGCTGTCCAGGAGTATCTCGAAGCTCCTGCTGTCAGTGTTGCCTGCTGCATCTTCAGCGACAACTGTCACCTTGTTCAGGCCTTCGTCGATATTTATGGATTCGTCAAAGCTTCCTTCCACATCCTCAATCGTGGTAGGCTCATTGTTCCTTCCGTTCAGGTTCTGTATCTCAGGCTTTTCAGTGATGACATCGCCTCCCGCAAGGGTCTTGACTGTCAGCCACCCGGATTTTGCGCTGACCCTGTCGTCCCTGTCCACAGCGGCGATAGTATAGGTGTAGGAGGTATCTGTACTGACCATGCTGTCTGTATAATGTGCTGAGCCTGTGATCTCAATAGGCCCATCCGAGACATCGCTTCTATACACAAGATACTGGGATGCGCCGTCCACTTCGTCCCATTCGATCTCAATCCTGTTCTTCTCCACATTCACCTTGCGTGGCGCAGCAGGTGTTGGCAGAGTTGAGGTCTGGTCAAGTCTCTCTGCAGTGATGGTAAGAGTCACTTTCTCAGACACTGTCCCTTTCAGCCTGATGGAACTGTCCACTGTCAGGTAGAGGTCCTGCAGTGCTGTGAATTCGCTTTCGTTGATATCTCTCTGCTCTCCGAACTTCTGCACGATAGGCTGCACTTCAAGCACTGGAGCAACCATGTCTAAGGTGATAGAGCCTGAGATTTCCTCAGTGGCTCCCTCTACTTCAGACACGATCCTGACCTCAGAGGAAGGCTCGTTCAATGCCACATCATTGAACACAAACCTGTTGCTCTCCCCGATGTTCGGCTTGATCCTCTTGACTTCTCCGTCGACATATACTGTGAGTTTCGCATAGGGCTTGGTCTGCACCTCAAGGCTGATCTTCCTGCTGTTGTAGAACGCTGGTATGCCCTCCTTCCCGTTGACAAACACCTTGAAGGAATAGTCGTCGCTTGAGGTATCCACATCCTCCGGGATGAATCCCTGCACGCTGCTGTCCTGGCAGTTGCCTGCCTCGTCGCATGCATGCACTTTGTAGTAATAGGTGGTCTTTCCGTCAGCCTCTGAGAGCTGGTCAAGGATAATCTCATGGGAGAGGCCAGTGCTCTCTGAAGACACTCTGTCCAACGCTCCCTGTGCCAGTCCGTAGAGTATCGTGGCAGTGCTTGCCTCGTCGGTCTCGAAAGCAAAAGTCACTTCATGCAGCTGCTTCCTGGTGATCCTGATGTTCCTGGCAGTGGGCGGGTTCTTGTCCTGTCCGAGTGTCGTGACTTCCAGCACAGCACTTGCTTCGCTCTCCTTGTCATAGGTGTCGATGGCAGTGACATGATACTGGTAGCTCTGGCCTGCATACACGCCTTTGTCTTCGAATGACGTCAGCGTGAATCCAGGAGGAGATATCTCCACATTGTTCCTGTAGAGCCTGTACCCTTTGAGGTCGCTCTCGGTGTTGGCGTCCCAGGAGAGTTTCACACTCCCTTCAGTGATGTTGTCTGTCTTCAGGCCTTTGGGAGCTGCGGGCTTTGCATTCTGCAGCGTGTTTATCTGAAAATATGCTCCGTAATTGTCATTCACCTGTGTCTCATTGCCTGCTGTGGCTGTGATCCTGAAGAAATAGGTCTTCTCAGGCTGGAGTGCAGTGATCTGCACAGTGTGGAGATTGACAGGCCCAGGAGAAGGCTGCTGCTTGTCCAGGGCTTCTTTGGCTTCGCCGTATTCCACGACGCCGTCGCTAGGCTCATCAGTGATCCAGCTGACGTAGGCGGAATTCTCAGTCTGTTCAGTGATGTCCACATTGTTGATGCTCAACGCAGCGACAAACGTGACAGGCATGAACACTACCATGATGATGACTGCCACCACACTGAGCTTCATCAGAGCATCTTTCATGTCTTACCCTCTCACCTTCTCTCTCCTCTCTGTTTCCTCTCTTAATAAATATTTCTTCATCTGAGCAGCTCCGGCATGATAAACTGGCTGTAGGCTGTCGCATTGTTCTGTATGAAGACCATGATCTGTGCTGTCTCCTCTTCATCTCCCACAGGCTTCGGCACTTTCATGAGCACAGGCAGCCTCAGTTCTTCTGCCCCTACCACCTACTCTCTTGTAAGGTCCCATATGAGAGTATAGCCTCCTA
>CAZTOO010000160.1:0-2880 GCA_964615215.1 uncultured Methanosarcinales archaeon | reverse complement strand
CGGAGGCTCTTCAGGCTCCACCACCACCTATGACAAGCTCTCGCAGCTGCCCACCTCTCCCAATGACATCAAGGCCAAGATATCTGAGGACGGCAACAGGATCCAGGCATCAGTCAGCCAGCCCTGGAGCTCGGGAGACTTGGACTACAACATCAACATAGAGGTGGATTACCGGTACAGTTGAGGTGAGAAAATGAAAAGAATGATCATCCCGGCCTTATTGTTTATGTTATTGAGTTTTTTTGTATCTGGTTATGATTGCGGCAATGGTGAATGCGAGAGCTATGGCGGATACGGCGAGACACATGCCTCATGCCCCCAGGACTGCTATTGCGGGGATAATGACTGTCATTTTGACGAGAGCATCACCAGCTGTCCGGCTGATTGTTATTGCGGGGATGGAAAATGTGAGACTGCCGAGAGACACTCAGGCTGCACAAGTGATTGCCCCCCTATGTGCGGTAACGGCATCATAGAATTAGGAGAAGTGTGTGATGATGGCCCGTTGAATTCAGATGTTGCTCCTGATGCCTGCAGGACTGACTGCAGGGATGCCTATTGCACAGACGGTGTGATCGATACAGGCGAGATATGTGATGATGGCTATCATGGTATGGATGTGCCTACTTTGTGCAGAGACGACTGCACACTGCCTTATTGCGGGGACGGTGTCGTAGATTTTGGAAAACCCAACTATTATTCTCAGTATGAATACTTTGAGGAGTGCGATGATGCAAATTCAGATAATAATGACGGATGCACTGATGAATGCAAAGGATGCACAGCCCTGCAGGATGATTTTAGGATTACTGGCGATTACAGTGCACATTTCTGCGATATTGATTTTCCGGATGCAGGAGATGAAGGCATCATCATCATTGAAGGTTTTGGCATCACTGTTGATTGCCAGGGTGCGACGATTACCGGCGACGGCACCGGGACAGGATTGGTCATAATCGGTGATGCGAACATCGTCAAGAACTGCAATGTTGAGAACTTTGCGACAGGCATAAGGATAGAGGGCGGGGCGAATATGCTGATGGAATGCAACATCTGCAACAATGATGTTGACATCGATGCTGACAGGTTCACCAACTACGGCGACGAGAATACCTGTGATGTGGCACCGAACTGGTTTGAAAGGGTGCAGGGGTGCAGTTATGAATGTGACGGGAAGAAGAACAGGTATTTTATGCATACCATAAGGCAGGAGTGTGTCGATAAGGGCCTTCCTGTCTATGAAGAGATGGCCCCGCAAATGGCGCCCACCCAAGGTTTATTGGGCAGGATCCTTTCTTTTTTCGGGATTGGAAAGGATAAAGCTCCGGAGGTCGAGCTTCCTGCCCAGGAAGAAACGGCGGTGAACATACCAGAACCTGAAGTGAAGGAACCAGATACAGAGAAACAGCCAGTTCCCATAAAACCAGAGCTTGTCGGCTCTCCCATAAAACCGATACAGCCTCCTGTGGAAGTGTATGATGTCTGCTGCGACATTCATTCTGACTATTATGAACTGACAAACATAGAATGTCAGAAAAGATCAGGCTATGAGACCGATGGAAGCTACTGTGAAGATACTGTGGAAGTGTATGATGTCTGCTGCGAGATAAAGGGGAAAGACGGATACACCTATACAGAGACAGATAATGTTGACTGTGAGAGCAGATCAGGGCATGAGATGCATGAGAGCTACTGTGAAGAAGATGCGCAGGAAGAAAATATCTGCTGCAAAGTGATGTCAACTGCCCTTACGAGAGCTCCTGCTCCGAATTACTATTCTTTGACCTCTGCAGAATGCAAGGCAAAACAGGGAGAAGAAGTGTCAGACAAATACTGCTCTTCATTGACGTAAAGCTTAAAGGGAAAGAGAAGGAGATTCCTGCATCCTCAGAGTTCTTCCGGATTGAACACGATTATAGGTATGGCTGATGCTCACGTCATCAGTTTAAGGATATACTTCTTGATGAGAAGCGCTCCTGTCTTTGTTATCTTCTCTCCGGGATACTTGCTGATTTCAGAAGCCTCATCATGGCTAAAGAACCTAATCTCTGTGATCTCCCCTTTATCGATGGTGAACTCAGAAGGAAGCTTTTCAGTCTTGTACAGGAAAATCTTACCGAACTTATTGTTCTTCTTCTCCGAAGTATCTTTCATAACCAGTTCTTTTCCAAGATACTGCAATTGGTTCAGCGTCACTTTCAGTCCTAGTTCCTCCTCCAATTCCCTCACAGCAGCATCTTCATAGGTTTGGTCATAAGGGAAATGACCTCCACAAGAATGATCCCAGAGCCCATTATCAGACCTTTTCTGGAGAAGCACCTGTCTCTTGCCATTCATGACATAGACCCATATCTCTCTATGCAGAAGGCCTTTCATATGGACTTCTTTCCTGGTTGCTTTTCCAATGACATTATCCTGCTTGTCGACAACAGCCAATATCTCGTTAGGGTCATGAGGTATCTTTGCCATAATCACGCAATATTTATCTCTTCTATAAATATGTTGCTTCCACTGGACACAGGCCAAGCCTCAACAAATTATATAAAGACAGGATTTCTCCTCCTCTCTGAGGGGGTAACATGCCGAAGCAGCAGAACGATATTCTTGCAGAGGACAGCCAGCGCACTACAGGCAAGCACGCGCAAAGGAACAACATCATGGCTGCCAGGATAGTGGCAGAGACAGTAAGGACCACCTTAGGCCCCAAAGGCATGGACAAGATGCTTGTTGACCCCGCAGGGAATGTCATCATCACCAACGACGGCGTGACTATCCTGGAAGAGATGCAGATAGAGCATCCTGGCGCCAGGATGGTGGTGGAGATAGCAAAGACACAGGAGAAGGAAGTTGGTGACGGCACCACCACAGCAGTGGTGCTTG
>CAZTOO010000159.1:0-2908 GCA_964615215.1 uncultured Methanosarcinales archaeon | reverse complement strand
GGCAAGGACAGCACCTATGCAGCGTATCTGGCGAAGAAAGAAGGGCATAGGCTCTCCTGCCTGCTTTCCATCTCGTCAAAGAACCTCTACTCCTTCATGTTCCACACACCTTCCATCTCCCAGGTAGAAAAACAGGCTGAAGCCATGGGAGTGCCTCTCCTCAGGCGATTTACCCGGGGGGAGAACGAGTCAGAGCTTAAGGAGCTGAAAGAGATTATCGCAGAGGCAAAGAAACAGTACAGGATAGGGGGCATAGTGACCGGCGCTGTTGAAAGCGTGTATCAGTCGACGAGGATACAGAGCATCTGCAATCAGCTGAAGGTCGAATGTTTCAATCCACTGTGGCAGAAGGATCAGATGCAGCTGCTGGACGAGCTTATTGAAAACAAATTCGAGGCTATCATCACCGGTGTGGCAGCCTATCCACTCGACAAGAGCTGGCTGGGAAGGCAGATTGACAGGCAATTCATCAGGGATGTGAGGGCGTTGCAGGAGAGCTACAAGATAAATCCTGCAGGAGAAGGGGGCGAATTCGAATCCTTTGTGCTTTCCTGTCCGCTGTTCAGGAAAAGGCTGGAAGTGAAGCGCAAGGGCATCATCTCCTCTGAAGGCAACCATAGGCTTGAGGTGGTGGTGGGATGATTCTCATCGTTAATGTCTGTCACGATCCTCTTCATCATCACGAGTTTGTTAAACCTATAGAGGATATATTGGATAAGGCAGAAATCGCCTACATCACGAAACACTATACTGAGGTCAAGGAGAATCTTATCAGGCCTGCAAAGAAGATCATCATCTGCGGGACAAGCCTGAAAGACAACAGGTTTGTGAAGAACATAGCTTTTTTCTCCTGGATGAAAGGGACTGATAAGCCGTTGTTAGGGATATGTGCAGGCATGCAGATCATGGGGCTGCTTTCCGGCGGGAAGCTGAAGAAAAAGACAGAGATAGGATTCTACGACGAGGAATTCGTGCCTTTCTTAGGCATTGAAGGCAACCAGCAGGTGTATCATCTGCATAACCACTACATCGATTTCTCAAAGCTCAAAGAGTTTGAAGTGCTCTCGAAAGGCAAGCTCTCACAGGCTGTGAAGCATAAGGAGAAGCCACAGTATGGGGTGCTGTTCCATCCTGAAGTGCGGCAGAAACAGATGATTGTAGAGTTCTGCAGGAACGCATAAGCTTCTTTTTGCCTACACGTCAATGAAGATCTCATGCACTAACTCTATGTACATCGCTGCAGACCATGCCTGGCAGTGGCAGCCAGCACTCTCCAGCCTTTTTGCTGAGGAAAGCTCTGCATGATGCCCTACCATGCCTTTATAGAGTATCTCGTGGGTGCTGGCAGCAAGCACTTTCTTTACTGTCTCGATATATCTTGTCCTGTCGATGTTGAAAAGCAATAAGGCAATCATGTTGTTGAGATAGAACCAGGAATCGCCCCTATGATAGCTCTTGTTGGTGATGCCTGTATATTCGTCAGTGTACAGAGGATGGTCCTTCTGTATGGTGGAGAAACCTCCCCAGTCGAGCCAGAGCTTCTCTACAGCATTCTTCGCAAAGCTCCTTTTCTGGTTCAGCGTCAGGATGTCAGGATAGATATAAAGCGCCATGAAGGCATTTGGGCGTATGGTGAAGTCATAGAAGCCGTCTGCAAGGATGCGTTTGTTCCATAAGTTCTTCCTGACCTGCCTCACCAATGCCACTTCCCTTGCTGCAGCCTTCTGCTCTCCTCTCCTGTCCTTGAGCAGAGAGCATATCCTCCTGGAAAGCCTGTACATCGCAAGATGCAGAGCCTGCATCTCTATCCTGATGCCATCTCTCTTGTCCTCATTGTTCCAGGTGGTGTCCATCCAGGTCTCCTTGGCATTGTTCTTTATCAGGCCTTCTTTTGTGGCATAGCTCTTCTCGACGCGGCTGATGCTGAGAAGCAGCTGTTTCTGGATGAAGAGAATCTCCTCTTCAGTGAGAACCTCTGTCTTTCCCTTCTCCTGGAGCTGCACAATCAGGTCGTCAAGCCTCTTGAATATCCAGCCTGCTGCATCTGCGCTGCCCAGGTCTGATTGTGGCGTGCGGTTGGGGATGCGGCCGTCATCCATGATGCTCTGGATGTTCTTCATCAGGATGCTCTTTGCCTCTTCATATCTTCCTGCCAGCATAAGTGCTTTCGCAGAGATGCCCTCATCTCTCGCCCAGAACTGGTTCAGCCAGGGAAGGCCTGCGAACATTCCCTGTGTACCGTATGCTGCACCGGTCAGCATGTCCAATGACGCCAGGCTGCATCTGTAGGCAAGCTCCACCTCTTTGTTGGAAAGCGTATGATGGGCAAGCAGGGCCTTATACTCTGACTCTTCCTTCTGCTTGAGCCTGTCGAATTCGGTGAAGAGGGTGTTTGCCTCTTCCATCGCCGCAGCAAGGTCAGTCCCTGTCACTATGGCTGCTCTCTTCGGTGTGAAGGAAAGGGCTTCAAACACATATTCCTCCTTGATCTCACCGCGCCTGTCGTCGTAAGGTGTTGCTTTCTTCGTCCAGTTGCTCCAGGGAGTGAATGAGGAAGTGTCAGCCTTGATGACTGTGTAGAGCGTATATTCCAGCTCCTCCTGCTGGAGGTCCTCTGCCGGATTCTTGTTCTTCCTGAATTCCACGACGATGCAGCTGTCTTTCTCATACATGCTGTAATATTTGCCCCACTTCCTGCTGTCATAGCACTTCCTGCAGTCAAACGTCAGCACTATGGGTGTATCTCCTTTCTTCTCATAGAGGAACCCTTTCCGCTGCTTCGGATAATAGAACGTTTCAGTGTCGTTGTTCTCATAAACACGCTCCACTGAATGGAACCTGTTGATGACTTTGATGACAGGCTGCTGTTGCCTCATGGAATCAAGGCTCTTGAAAGAGGTGTTGCCCT
>CAZTOO010000158.1:0-2911 GCA_964615215.1 uncultured Methanosarcinales archaeon | reverse complement strand
GATTGCGATGTTCATATCACACCCCACTCTGATTCCTTAGGAGAGCTTAGTATAAAAGTCTTGCGGATTGCTGTGTTTTTCTAAAGCTTTTTAAATTGCACTCTCTTCTAGGAAGCTATGGTTGGCATAAGGAAAGCAGGGATTGCTCTTCTCATAGTGATGGTGTTTCTTATAGCCATCTCCTGCGCAAAACAGGAGACATTGACGCCTGAAGAGCAGAAGGTCATCCAGGCTGCGAAAGAGCTCGCTGACAAGGAGAATGAGCTGATCACAAAGGCGAAAGAGAACAATGCCCTGAAGATGGAGAATGAAGCGCTTTTGGCGCAGAACCAAGCGCTGCTGAGCATGGCTATTGATGCCAATGCATCAAGAGACAGCTGTCTTGCACAGATCGATGCTTGTGAAGCGGATCAGCAGCCGTTGCAGGACCAGATCGATAGCCTGCAGGCGGAGAATGACGAACTTTCAGCAGACTACAACACTCTCTCCCAGGACTATGACTACTTGAATATGAGCTATACTCTATTGAAGAACAGGCCTATCGAGAATTGTTCGGCAAATGGGACGAATTACACCTTCTACTGCCCGACCATGACGTATGTGGACTGCATAGACCCTATACCTGCGCAAAACAAATATCTCTGTGAAGGAACATTCTCTGATTGGGTGAGAGAAAACTGCAACATCACCCTGTTTTCCTAATCTAAAGTCGTGGTGAAGGCATCATCACAGCTGTGGTACAGCCTTTTCTCATTCGAGAACGTCTCTGAATGCAGCACTTTTCCTATGAAGAGTATATGGTCTCCCACATCGACTTCGGAAAGAACCTGGCATTCAAGGTAAGCGACTGCGGATGACAGCCTGGAGCAGTCTATGCGCTTGCAGGGAAACCGTGCAAGGCAGCATGATTTGAACTTGTCGATGTCCCTGCCTGAATGCTTGCCGCAGAATGCTACAACATCTTTTGCAGAGGCAGGCATGAAATTGACTGCAAAGCATTTCGAGTCCTGTATCAGCTGGGTAGAGAAATGCTTCTTTCCCAAAACAATGGCGTACATCAGGGGATTGATGGAAAGAGGGGTATGCCAGATGATGGTCACGACATCCTCCCTGAGATCCCTGGAGATGCCAATCTTCTCCCTGCCTTTTGTCGTTATCAATGCTACCTGTCTTGGATTGAAGATGCTGTACATAGTGACCACTCCCTTTAAGGATGAAGAGGCTGTTATTATTTAAAAATTATGTGTTTTTATGGGTATGTCGCTGTTATACTCCTGACGAATACGAAGAAGAGGAATGTTGGGGTTAAGGATCTTTAAGCTTCTGAACGCTAAAAGCAGAAGCATCCCAGGCCTATTCTTCGGATAGTCTGTTACAGAGAGAGTATGCATATACTGTATACGACGAATCTGAAGAGGAGTGTTGGGAGAGCGGAGTCATTAAAACTAAGAGACAAAAAAAGGGGAGTAAAAGATCATCGCTTTTTAAGGATAAAGAGCATATCTTTCTCTTCCTCTTCCTGGCAGAGAATCGTGAATCGTTCCTTTATCTCCTTCAGCAGCCTCTCTTTCTTCTCTGAGCGCTTGAGGAAGCTCAGCAGGACAAGACCTTTGGAGACCCTTTTCATCTCCTCAAGGCCTTTAGCAGGGTCGTCATAGTTCTGGAGTGCTGTGAGAGAAAGCACGATGTCAAAAGAATGGTCTTTGAAAGGCAGGGATTCTCCTTTTGCGCGCACCTTGTCTTTTCCTTTCGAACGTTTAAGGAGACCTGAGGAAGGATCAACTTCCGTTGTCTTGACATGATAATGCTCTCTGAAGAATGAGGCTCCCAATCCTGTGCCGCTGCCTACATCAAGGAGAGTGCCTTTGATGGGAAGATGATGTTTAGCGATAAGGCGCTGAAACAAAGAGAGCTTTGCCAATTGCTCCTTGCCATGAAGCCCATCATAGGAATCTGCGATGGTGTCGTAGTAGTTGTCCATGACTAAAACTAATGGTGAGGGGTATATAAAGTTTAGCGGAATGAGAAGCTCAGGAAGGGACGAAGTCAAGAGGAAAACTATAAAAACAGAGGCATGTTACTTGGCGTTATGGCTGACAGCTTGCTCTATTTCAAGTATCTCATCATCTTCGTGATTGGAGTTCTGATAGGAAGGCTTACGATGGCACTGCAGTATGCGTTCATGAAGAAATCTGCTGCAGAGCTTCGGGACAAGCATCTCGCGGAAGAGAAGATGAGAAAGAAGAGCGCAAAGAGCAAGAAGAAAAGATGATGATACAGCCAAAGAAAGCAATACATCCCTGGAAAGTAAGGAGCAGCATACGCTTCAAGGTGCAGCAGGATCTCGACAGACTCAACACAGAGCACTTCCAGAGCTCTTCTCCTGCGCCATTCATAGGCCGCTATGGCTATCCTGACGTGAATGTGGGCATCCTTTCTCCAGTTACCATCGAACGGGAAGTGGAGGAGCATGATGACCCCAGAAGATGGGGGAAAGAGAACTACCAGATACCGAACGTCATGGAATTGCGCTCTTCCCTATTGAACACACGAAAGAACATCAACGTCAAAAGTGCGTTCCAGAACAGGTTTGTGGAGGCTGCCCAATTGTCTGCGATGACAGACAAGCATGTTGATGTCGAGGTGAAGCTTGAAAAGAAGCCGAACTATGTCGTGCAGTACTCCAAGGTTGCAGCTCCTATGGGCCCTAACGCAAATGTCGAGAGCATTGACATCACCTCCAACCCCTTCATCTCAAAGAAAGTGGAAAAGGTGGTTGATGATAAGGAGCTGAGGGCTGCTGAGGGAGTGTCTTATCTCTACACCAAAGGTTTTGACGAGAACCATCTGACAGGGATGCTTTCCACAGGCACCATGGGGCTGGGAGTGAACAGGAAAGTAGTGCCTACCA
>CAZTOO010000157.1:0-2938 GCA_964615215.1 uncultured Methanosarcinales archaeon | reverse complement strand
CCCTATACTCTGCTGGGGTTGCTGTTGGTAGGTTTCGGGATAGTGATGAACCTCTGGCCGGATCACCTCTTTAAGAAAAAACACACAACTGTCAAACCTCATAAGATGCCGGGCTCCTTTATCAGCGACGGGCCCTTTAGGCTAAGCAGACATCCGATGTATCTCGGGATGGCCTCCATCTTATTCGGAGAGGCTATTGTCCTCGGTTCAGCAATCGCCTTCATCAGCCCGATAGTTTTCATAATCCTCATGGAGAGGATATACATACCGACAGAAGAAAAGAATATGGAAAAACAGTTCGGCAAGAAGTACTCTGACTATAAAAAGAAAGTGAGGAGATGGATATAGATGCCAAGGCCGCGAAGATGCAGGAGAGTGGCTGCAGAGCCGCATGTCGTCTACTTCAAGCCTGCAGGAGTGCCATTGTCAGGATTAGAGGAATCCATACTGAGCATAGACGAGTATGAAGCCATACGCCTCAAGGACCTTGAAGGACTTGACCAGGACGCATGCGCAGAGAGCATGCAGATCTCTCAGCCGACATTCCACCGTCTGCTTTCCTCGGCAAGAAAGAAAGTCGCTGAGAGCCTGGTGAACGGAAAGGCCATAAAGATACACGGCGGCAACATCAGCACAGGCCATGGACATCGCTGGGGAAAGATGAAGAAAGAATGATTACTTCATAGGCGTATAGTTGGGGGCCTCGTCAGTTATCGTGATGTCATGGGGATGGCCTTCTATAAGGCTTGCCTGCGTTATCTGCACAAACCTTACCTTCTTTAACTCTTTCAGGCTTGCAGCGCCCACATAGCCCATCGCGCTCCTTAACCCGCCAATGAGCTGGAACACGCTCTCAGACAATGTGCCCCTGTAAGGCACTATACCCTCAATGCCCTCAGGCACCAGCTTCGTGCTCTCGGTCTGGAAATATCTGTCTTTGGAGCCGTGCTGCATCGCACCGATGCTCCCCATGCCTCTGTACGCCTTGAATTTCCTGCCTCCTATGAATACAGTCTTCCCAGGGCTCTCTTCAGTGCCTGCAAACAGGCTTCCCATCATCACTGTATCAGCGCCTGCAGCCAATGCTTTTGCTATATCTCCAGAATATTTGATGCCTCCGTCTGCAATCACAGGCACTCCTTTTGCAGCAGAGACCACATCTAAGATAGCAGTAATCTGTGGCATTCCCGCGCCTGTCACCACACGAGTGGTGCAGATGGCTCCAGGCCCCATGCCTACCTTCACTGCATCAACACCTGCTTTAATCAGGTCTTTTGCAGCATCAGCAGTTGCGATATTGCCCCCTATCAATTGGACAGAAGGCCATTTCTTCTTGAATTCCATGCATGCATTCAGCACAGGCAGGGAATGGCCGTGCGCTGTATCCAGACAGAACACATCTGCACCTGCCTGAAGCAATGCAGGGACCCTGTCCAAACTTTTCGGGCCTATGGCAGCACCCACCAACAGCCTTCCTTTATCGTCTTTCACTGCATTCGGGAATCTGTTCCTCTCGTCGATATCTCTTATCGTAATCAGGCCCCGCAGCCTGCCGTCGCTGTCCATGATAGGCAGCTTCTCAATCTTGTTCTTCAGCATCAGTTCCAGAGCTTTCTTCTCGTCATTCCTCTCCTTATGATGGAGAGTGATGAGCTTGGTGGTCATGAGCTTCGAGACTTTTATGTTTCCGTCGCTGTGGAGCCTGAGGTCGCGGTTCGTCAATATGCCGACGAGTTTCCCCTTCTCCACAATAGGAAACCCTGAGATGTTCTGCTCTTTCATGATCCAGAACGCCTTCGATATGGGGTCATAAGGGGAGAGGGTGATAGGGTCGTCAATGACAGATGATGAATATTTCTTGACTTTCTTCACTTCCTTTGCCTGCTCTTCTATGCTCATGTTCTTGTGGATGATGCCTATGCCGCCCTCTAACGCCAGAGCTATAGCCAGGCGTGATTCTGTGACGGTGTCCATCGCAGCAGAAACAAGAGGTATATTCAGCCTGAGCTTCCTTGTCAGCTGTGCTGAGATATCAACCTCATTCCTCTTGACCACGCCTTTTCCCGGTATGAGAAGTACGTCGTCAAACGTCAGTGCTTCCTTCAGGATCTTAGAATTCTGGTTCTTTATGACTTTGGGTGATGCCATAGCACAGAAGAAGATGTTTGATATATATAATTTTCGGTAAAGACAGCATTTACCTCAGAAAAAGATGTATATAGTGGCAGAACCTCATTCTCTCAAAATAAGGTGAGGTGTCAAGAATGAGGATAAAGGATTTCTTAATGGGATTGCTTATTGCTATAGTGTTCAGCATGATGCTGGCTGCATGCGGAAAGACACTGCCGACAGGAAAGGCGTATGGAGATACAAATCCGCTGCCTGCCTACCCGCCTGGGATGTCAGTTGAGGATCTCATGAAACAGCTGCAGGCAGATGCAGAAAAATCCAGGCAGCTTATTGGAGAGGCTGATGCCTATCAGAAAAGGATAGAGGATACGTTAAAGAATATAGACTGGAGCACTGTGGAATGGGAGAATCCTAACAGACCATGGGAAGATGGCCCTAGGCCGCTGATTGCTACACCTCCTGAAGGTATGGTCCCTGGACTTGGAGAGGCTCCGGCAATAGACCCTGAACTGATAGCAGGACAGGTACCTGGTCTCACCCAAGAGCAGAAGACAGCACTGGTGAATGCATTGGAACATCCGAAACAGCCTAAAACACCGAATCCTATTGGCGAACCGCTTGCTGCCGGAACAATAGAGCAGAACACGAAAGAAGTAACTGCACCACCGAAAGAGGACGGCAAAAGCGATGAGAGCACAGATCCTGCAAAACTACCAAAGAAAATCACTGACAAGAAAACACATGACCAGTACCTTAAGGACGTCAAGAACATGCCCAAAGGGAAGCAGAGATTTACCGAATATACATA
>CAZTOO010000156.1:0-2944 GCA_964615215.1 uncultured Methanosarcinales archaeon | reverse complement strand
TCTCTCTATTACCTTTGGCATCGCTTCAAGAGCATATTCATACCCCTTGCCAGGATTCATCATCCCAAATGAGGATAATATGATCCTTTTCTGGTAATTCATCTTGGCCTTTGCCTTTTTGCTTTGGACATATTCCACTGTCGGTATGCCATGGGGAATGAACTCTATCGGCTTTGTGATGCTGTAATCGTTCTTCAGGATGTCAATTGCAGTATTAGTCATCACCACTATGCATACGCATTTTTCTGCAAGTGACTGCACTACTTTCTTCAGCTTGTCATTGGGCGATGGCAGGACAGAATGAAAGGTGATCACCATCGGCTTATTGATAATCTCCATGAAGGCGATCAGATAGCTTCCGTACTCCCCGCCAAAGATGCCGAACTCATGCTGGATGTTCACCAGCTTTATGCTGGCATTATCGTTTATCTTCTTTGCAGTGTCAATGTAGTCCTGGAGGTCTGAGTCATTTATCTCTGCGATGACATCATCCGGGTAGTTGTAGATGTTCGTGACATCATTGTTCATCGCAACTACCTTTGATTTTGCAGAATGTGAAAATTCCCTATCCATCGATGTGACTACATCTTTTGTAAATGTGGCAATCCCGCATTCTCTCGGCGGGAATGTAGAAACATACGCTATCCAGGATGTTTTTTCTCTCATAGTATCAAAAAACTTTATTTTTTATAACAGCATCCCTGCCTTACCTTGATGTTATGGTCAGTCGGCCGTCTATCTGTCTGCAGTGGATTTTTCCTTCCTTTAAGAGCCACCCTATTGCCATAAGGACAATCTTCTCATCTTTACTTACTGCTAAAGCAAGCTTTTCAAGGGTGGTGCCTTCTTTTGATGCATTGATGATGAGCGGCGCAATCGGGGCTATGGCACCATAGACATTATCTTCACTGACCCCTCCCACCAGTTCGTCAAGAAGCTCATGTACGTTTAAGGATACTGCCGCAATCCTCTTGTCAGCCGCTCCGTAATATATGTATAGCCTGTCGTCGAAAATAGCTGTGCCTGTAGGGAAGACTACATTGTTCACATCCCCGTATCTTTCATAATCCTCTTTTGGAGAAAATAAAGGCTTTTCCAGCCTCCCTAACACCTTCTGCGGGTCATGTAAGTCTAAAAGGGCAGCGCTTGCATGATACATCTTTCCCATGTTTGAATCTTCTACAGCGTGATAAATCAAAAGCCAACCCTCCTTTGTCTTTATCGGAACTGCACCACCCCCGATACTTCTTGACTCATAGCCGTACTCTGGCTCCAGGATTATCCTATTCCCAAGCCTTTTCAGATATTCCCTCCAATAGTCCATATTCAATTCGCCAAAGTCATCAAAGTATGCTATCTGGATGTCAGGAAGAATCCTATGCACCAATGCATATCTGTTATTTATCTTTTCAGGGAACATAAACACATCTTTTTCCCAAAGCAGCACATCATCGGCTACCATATCCTTTATGTATGATTCAAAGAAGAAATATCTCTCTTTAAGTTTTGTTTTGCCATCGCGAAAGATATCTTTTGCCTCGCTATAGAGGATGTTTGCTGTAATGGGGCCTTTTTTCACCCATTGTTGTAAGTCTTTGCTCATTGCATAGGCGGCAAGCGCATTTTTCCCGTCAAAAACTGTGTAGAACAGATAGTACGTGCCGTCCATAAGAACTATCCTCGGATCCTCGATGCCATGGTTTTCGTAATCATGCTGTGGTGAGAGCACCGGTTTCTTGCTTCTTTCAATCACTTTTAGCGGACCTTCAAGCTTACAGTAGCCTATGCTGGAATGGTTGCCGTTCCTTACTGCCCTATAGAACATATGTACATTGTTTCCCTCTCGGATACAGGTGGGATTCAGGACTGCCTGATTCTCAAAATCAAGGCCTGATGCTTCAAGGATGATGCCCTCTCTTTTTATCTCTACCATGCTCTTACAGGGCCTGCAATCCTTTATAAACATATGCTATTCTCTAATCCTCCACTGCCATAACTGCATCCTCAACATTTAAATATCTTCACTGAAACAACAGGCGTATGAAACGATTCGTCCGCAACTACATCATCATCATCAGCATACTGTTCGTGTTCTTCCTGTTCGTGTTCTCCATGCTTGCAGGCTTTCTCGTGCTGAACGGCATGATGGATATGGGTGCTGCTGTAGCGTTGATGGTGGCCTATCTCCTGACTATGGCTGTGGTGCTTGTCTTTTCAGCCTGGGACATGAAGAAGCACGCAGAGATGCATGAAGAGAATTGAGGCTGTACTTACAGTATCGTCGGTATGAATCTAAGCCTTCTCGTACATACGATGCATATGAAGAGGAGTGTTGGGAGAGCAAGAGCAGTTAGCGTTCTGCGAGCAACAATGACGAGGCCGAGGCGGGGGACGTCCCTTACGGGGTGCCGAGGAGGCTTTAGCCGTCCGATGTCATTGTTGTTGCCTTAATAATTCCGGAATCGATTATTGCGACAGAAATAAGTAAACAAATCAGTTCTCTTCATTCCGGAGCTGTACTTTTGAACGGATAGAAGATGAGGAAGAAGAACGCCAGTATCTCGACCCTGCCCAGCAGCATGAGCGCTGTGATCATCCATTTCAGCTCCAGCGCAAGGGAAGGTCCCACAATGCCAGTGCCTAAGCCCGAGGTGGTGATGGCTGCTGTGGTGTCGAAGAGAGAGTCAACAAAATTGTAGCCGTATATATGGAGTGTCCATGCGGAGAGGAAGATGAGTGCGCTCATCAGGAACACAATCACCAGCCCCTGGATGACTTCCTTGTCCGTATAGTCCTTGCCGAACAGCTTGAGCCTTGTCTCTTTCTCTGTGATGCTGTCCACGACTGCCTTCCTGGTGGCCTTCAGCAGCATGATGAATCTATACACCTTGATGCCTCCTGCAGTCGAGAGAGCAGTCCCTCCTATGAACATCAGACACATCAG
>CAZTOO010000155.1:0-3006 GCA_964615215.1 uncultured Methanosarcinales archaeon | reverse complement strand
ATAGTTTCCGGCTGACTTCGACATCTTCCTGCCGAGGGCGTCGTCGACAAACCCATGCATGTAGCATGCCCTGAATGATGGCTTATCCAGGGCGATGGTGGATGCCACCATCAGCAGGTTGAACCAGCCGCGTATCTGGTCCTTGCCTTCAAGGATGAAGTCAGCGGGGAAGAGATGGAAATGTTTGTCCGTGAGAGGGTAGTCCAGGCAGTTCCAGGAGACAGTGCCTGCGTCCACCCACACATCCAGGACGTCAGGCACTCTCCTGTACGTCCTGCCGCCTTTCTTGATCTCGACGCTGTCCACCGTGGAGATATGCAGGTCCTCGACCTTCTTCCCTGACAGCTGCTCCAGCTCTTTTGCAGAGCCTATGACGAGATAGTCTTTCTCGTCGCTGATGTTCCTCCATATCGGGAGGGGGGTGCCCCAGTAGCGCTGCTTGGAGACTGAGTTGTCGCGCAGGTTCTTCAGCCAGGAATCGAAGGCGTTGAATGCAGCTTTCGGCACCCATTGTATTGTTTTGTTGGATTCCACCATCCTCTCCTTGAGGTCTTCCACCCTGAAGAACCACTGCTTTGTCGTCCTGAAGATGACCGGCTCATGGAAACGCCAGTCATGGGGATATTCATGCTCCACCTCTGTCTCCGCTATCAGTGCGCCTTCCTCTTTCAGTGCTTCCACAAAGACGTCGTCGTTCTTTTTTGCGACAAGGCCTGAGAACTTCCCCATACCTTTCGGGAACATCCCTTTGGTGTCTATGGTGTTGAAGGCAGGGATATTGTTTCGGTGGCCCACTTCATAATCTTCAGGCCCGCACCCCGGGGCGCAATGCACCAATCCACTGCCTCCGTCGGTATTCACATATTCCTCTGACAGCAGGACAGTGTGGGTCTTTGGGGACTTTGCCTTTATCGTATCGTAGTGATGCTTCAGCTCCTTATGGAACGGATGTTCATATTCCAGCCCTTCCAGTTCTGTCCCTTTGAACTCGTCGAGAATCTTGTATGTCTTTTCTGCCACTCCGCTGATGAAGACATTCGCCAAGACTCCGGCGACAATCCATACTTCATCCCCAACTTGCGCCCTTACATAGTCCACTTCA
This sequence comes from uncultured Methanosarcinales archaeon, assembly GCA_964615215.1. Classification (GTDB taxonomy): domain Archaea; phylum Nanobdellota; class Nanobdellia; order Woesearchaeales; family CAZTOO01; genus CAZTOO01. The sequence continues at coordinate 1,904 of CAZTOO010000155.1, read as the reverse complement.
GGGTTCGCCATGACCGCAAGGTTGAAGGGGATGGTCCAGGGCGTGGTGGTCCAGATGACCAGATATTCGTTCTGCTTGTTTTTTACTTTGAATTTCACGAAGATGGAATTCTCCTTGACGGTCTTGTATTCCAGCTCATGCTTTGCCAGTGCGCTCTCTGTGTTGGCGCACCACGTCATAGTGCGGAGGCCTTCGTATAATCTTCCTTTCTCATGCGCCTGCTTTATCAGCCACCATTCGCCTTCCATGAACTCTTTCTTTATCGTCTGGTAGGCGTTCTCGAAATCCATCCAGACTCCCAGGCGTTTGAAGTCGTCGTTCATGATGTGCATGTTCTCTATGCATAATCTCTTGCATTCCTCTATGAACTTCGGGATGCCGAACCCCTGGATGTCTTCCTTTGTCTTCAGATTCAGCTTCTTCTGTGCAGCGTTCTCTGTGGGAAGGCCGTGCATGTCGTATCCTGCACGATCCCACACATCAATGCCTCTCATGCGTTTGTATCTGAGGACTGCGTCTTTGAGCACCTTGTTCCATGCAGTGCCTATATGCACTTTCCCTGAGGTGTATGGCGGCCCATCTAAGAAATACCACTGCTTCTTCCCTTTATTTTTATCCTTGGCTTTCCGGTAGATGGAGTTGCTGTCCCAGAAGTCCATGACCTCCTTCTCCAGCTCCAGTTGGTTGTAATTCTTTATCTGCACCATAGTTTCACACTTTCCCTCTTGGTTTCATGATGTTTTTATATTTGTTTCTATCGGCTTTTGTTGTACTGTCTGAATAAGACAGGTTCTTTCATATAATAATGATAGAAATGGCACTACTGAGAATCGCTGCGTTGTTGTTGCTGTGTAATGCCATATTCCCCTTGGATTTCTCAGGGTATTTAAAGTTTGTTGTTGCATGTCTCAAAACTCCATGAGCTGCCCAGACTTGGGTTCTGTATAATGGATGACGGTGTTGTAGCTCTTGATAGTCTCTGCAAACTTGCTCCTCAGCTCTTTCAATATGCTGTGGAACTCCTCGTTGGATTCTGTCATGAGCTCTACCTCAAAGTCATAGTCGCCGACGGGTGTGACGAGATAGATGGTGTTCTTGTGCATCTTCAGGTACGAGGAGAGGGAGTGCATCTTCTCAGGCGTTGTCTCATTCAGTCGCATGAGGATCTTGTAGTGGGTGTAGCCTAAGAGCGCGTGGTTCAGCTTGACGTTGAAGCCTATAATGATCCTGTTTTTGATGAGCCGCTCCATGCGCATCTTGATGACTTTCGCTGACGAATGATACTTATTCGCCAGCTCCACAAGGGTGATCCTGCCTCTCTTGTTCAGCCCGTCCAGTATCTTTTTATCCAGCTCGTCAAGCTCATAATCCCCGCAACACTCTCCGAAGACCAGGGCAGAGGTATCTTCTTTTCCGTTCAGGAACTTGTATCTCAGATATTCGATTTTCGTGGCGATGGAGAAATGCGTCTCCTGGAAATACCTCCCATAGCGTTCTTTGATGTCCCTGAAGACCTCTTCAAATTCAACGATGTTCTTCGCCCACACCACGAACGCTGCATCGAGGTCGCCATCAAAGTCTGCAATCCATGCCACCTTCGGATGCCTGGTCAGATAGTTCATGAACGTCTCTTCCTTCTCCGCACTCATGTTCTGGAACTTGACGAAGACTCTGTAATGTGTCATACCCAGCTGGTAGATGTTGATTATCGCATAGTACCCTTGGATGATGCTGTTCTTCTCCAGCAGTTGCAGCCTATAGCTGACTACCTGTTTTGACAGCTTTACCTTCTTTGCAAGGGCTGTGATGCTTATTCTCGCATTCAGGGAGAGCTCAAACAGGATGTCTTTGTCTTTGCTTGTAAGGGCTATTTGCTGCATAGACTATCTTATTTTACCTATAAC
>CAZTOO010000154.1:0-3065 GCA_964615215.1 uncultured Methanosarcinales archaeon | reverse complement strand
AGCGTGACAGAGAAGAATGCCCATCCCCAGCTATCTAACAACAAAAAGATTGCTGTGGTCCATAACGGCATCGTGGAGGATTTCCAGGAGCTGCGTGTGAGGCTCGAGAACCAGGGCTTTGCCTTCCATTCAGACACTGATACGGAAGTCATCCCGAACCTCATTGAATTCTATATGAGGAAAGAACCGAGCTTTGAGGCTGCATTCAAACGGTCACTGCAGGAGATTGAAGGGAACTTCGCTATCGTGGCCATCTGCCACGGAGAGAGGAAGATATGCGCTGCAAGGAGGGGCAGCCCTTTGGTGCTGGGTGTGGGGAATAAGGAATATTTTATTGCGTCTGATGCCCCCGCATTCCTCGGGCACACGAAAAAAGTGGTGTTCCTGGACGATGATCAGGGTGTTGTAGTGACTGACAGCGGCTATGCATGCTTTGATGCCACCTCCCTGAAGAGAATCAATCCGGAAGTGAGCACGATTACGTGGGATATCGAGCAGGCGAAGAAAGGCAGCTATAAGCATTTCATGCTGAAGGAGATCCACGAGCAGAAAGAGACCATTGAAAAGGCCATAGAGCAGGATGCTTCGCTGCTTGCTGAAGTGACTGGCGCCATCAGACGTGCGAAAGGCGTCTTCTTTGTCGGATGCGGGACTTCCTATCACGCCTGCGTGTCTGCAGCCTATGTGTTCTCGTCTGTGGCGCATATGCATGTCAATGTGGTGCTTGGCTCAGAGTTCAGGAACTATAAGCAGTTTCTCACCGACGAGACACTCATGATTGCTGTCTCGCAGTCAGGGGAGACTGCTGATCTTCTCGACGCTGTCAAGGTCGCCAGGGAAAAGGGCGTGAAAGTGATGGGCATCGTCAATGTCATGGGAAGCACCCTGATGAGATTCTCTGAGAAAAGCATCATGATGAACTCAGGACCTGAAATCTGTGTGTTATCAACAAAAAGCTACACCTCCCAGCTGGCAATACTGCTGCTGCTTGCGTATTCTGTCGCCGAAAGGATTGAAGACGGAAAAAGGCTTATCAGGAAAGCAGCGTCTCATGTGCCGGCTGTCCTGCATGAGAATGAGCCCAGGATGAAGGAGCTTGCGTCGAAGCTGAAAGGGAAGCATGACCTGTTTCTGCTTGGGAGAGATTTAGCCTATCCCTCGGCACTCGAAGGGGCGCTCAAAATAAAGGAAGTGAGTTATGTCCATGCAGAAGGCTTTGCAGGAGGGGAGTTAAAGCACGGCACCATAGCGCTCATCGAGAAAGGGACTCCAGTCATCGCTTTAGTGACTGAAGAGACGAAGAGGCTCATCCTTGGGAATGTGACTGAAGTCAAGGCAAGAGGAGCATATGTGATAGTCATCAATGACCATGAGAATCCGCAGTATGATTTCTTCGTGAAAGTCCCTTCTATGGGATGTGCCGACCCTATCCTGATGATCATCCCTATCCAGCTCTTCGCCTATTATCTTGCCCTGGAGAGAGGCTGCGATCCAGACAAGCCGCGCAACCTGGCGAAGTCCGTGACGGTGAAATGATTCTTTCCCGCCAAGTGCATACATGGACTCCGGTTCCTGTATCTTTATAAACAGAGGCACTCTTTCTCGGCAGCATGAACCCAAGAGCATCCTATATCAGAGCACTGATGATAAGGGTCATCACCCTCTGTGCGCTAGTCGGCATCTCATTGGGCGTGCACAGATTCTTCGCCAACTATGACAAGGAAGTGATCGGTGCCACACTTTTCATCCTCCTCTTCTCTTTCGGGCTGATGTTCTATTATCATAGCCTCTTCCACAACAAAAGGCTCCCGAGGCTGGAGTTTCTCATCAGCGTGCTTTTCGTGTTCTTCATGACCATCATCATGTTCGCCATCATCTATGCAGAGCCTATCGAAGATTCAGAGAACTACTTTCTTGAGAACGGAAAGGTGTCCAATCTCACGCTGGCTGACGGGATGTATTTTTCGACCACCACGATAACGACGCTAGGGATGGGTGACATCGAGCCTGTCGGGGTCTTCCGCTATTTTGTGATGAGCGAAGTCATCCTGGGCCTGATGTATACGGGGCTGCTCATCTATTTCATCACGAAAGTCATGGATACCGCCTGAATGACTCCCAGGTCTTCGACCATCAACATTTATAAACATACCCCTATTCGTTTTTGCTCATCACGGTGAAAACAGTGAAAAGAAAAAAGAAACATGCGGTGCAGAAGAATCCTTCTCTCTGCGTTGTCATCATGGCAGGAGGTTCCGGCACCAGATTCTGGCCTCTCAGCAGGGAAAAGAGGCCTAAACAGCTCCTGAAACTTCTCACCGACAGGCCGTTGATAGTGGAGACAGTGGAACGTTTCTCTCCCTATCTGAAAAAAGACCAAGTGTATATCTCGACAGGAAAGGCTCTCAGGCAGAAGATAGGCCCTGCGGTAAAAGGAGTCAAGTGTATTGTGGAGCCCTGTGCAAGAGATACAGCCTCTGCCATAGGGCTCGCGTGCATCACTCTCATGAAGGGAGGCAATGACCCCATCATCGTCTTCTCAGGCTCTGATTATTTCATCCCAGACAAAAAAAGCTTCCAGAAGCATCTCGATGCGGCTGTGGAGCATGCCAGGAAAGACAGGATTGCGCTCCTGGGCATCAGCCCTTCCTATCCTTCCACCTCCTACGCCTATCTGCTGAAAGGGAATGTGGTAGCCCTCAAACCCATCCCCACTTATGTCGTGCAGAGGTTTGTGGAGAAACCCTCTCTGGAACAGGCAGAGCTCTATTGCTCTTCCCGAAACCACCTATGGAATTCAGGCATGTTCATCGTGAAGGCCAGTGTCATGCTGAGGGCGATAGAGCAGCATATGCCTGCCCTCCATCAGGGCCTGATGCGGATAGAGAAGTCACAGTTCAGACAGGATGTGATGGAGAAGGTCTTCAGCAGGCTTGAAAAGAAATCCATAGACTACGGCGTGATGGAGAAGGCGGAGAATGCGGTGGTCGTGGAATCCTCGTTTGTGTGGGAGGACATAGGCAGCTTCTCCAGCATGCTGAGGCTCGGCATCCCAGACAAGGACG
>CAZTOO010000153.1:0-3076 GCA_964615215.1 uncultured Methanosarcinales archaeon | reverse complement strand
CGTGCCAGTATCTGAACAGAATCGGATTGAAGGAGATACAGAAACATGCTCTCATGCTGAATACGATTCTTACTGACGGATTGAAGAGACTGCCTGTCACGATTATCGGGCCTGCTGATCCTAAATTAAGGAATGGAGTATTGAGCTTCTCTTCAAAGAAGATGGACAGCCATGAGATTGCATTGATATTGAATGAGCACAGCATCTATGTGCGCTCTGGTGCGTTCTGCGTGCATTCCTGGTTCAATGGAAGAGGCATTAAGGGCGCAGTACGGTTCTCCTGTCATGTGTACAATACTGAAGCAGAGTGCAAGAAGGCTGTTGAATTCTTCAGTAAGACATTGGGTAAGCTGTTGTAATCCTCGCTTTTCCCAACACTAATAGGTTAGCTTCCCCACACTCCTCTTCAGATGAGTCATATTGGATAGCAGCATACTCATCTGACGAATCCGAAGAGTAGGCCTGGGAGCCAAGGTCATTAACGTGCGGGAAGCTCCGACAAAGACTATTTTCTACTATACTTCCCGATCAGTTCCCCTTTCGCGAGGATGTGTCCGTCCATGGCTTTCAGCAAATCTGCTTTTCTTGCGCTGCTGCTTAATCTCAGGCTGGTGTCCAGGGCATAGACCTTGAAGAAATAGCGATGGACTCCAGATGGAGGGCAGGGGCCTCCCCAATCTCCTCTGCCAAAATCGCTCATCCCCTGTTCGCCAGGGACAGAATCTTCTGCAATATCTCCTGGAGGGATGTTCCACACGATCCAATGGTCCCAGTTGCCTCTCGGAGCGTCAGGGTCATCGACAATCAATGCAAATGTTTTTGTCCCTTCAGGGATATTCGCTATCGTCAGTGGGGGATTGATGTCCTGGCCGTCACAGGTATATTTCGACGGTATTGTCCCGTTATGCTGGAATGCCGGGCTTGTTACGGTAAGCGGTTTCATGGGTATGGCCTCCTGAGAACTGTCTGGTGCTGGCGTCTTCTGTTGCATCTCTTGGACCCTCTTCTGTTCCTCAGCCTGCTGTGTGCAGGCTACAAGAACCATAAGGCTTAACATCAGCAGCAGAAGCGTTCTCATAGGGAAAGGGTAGAGAGGGCTTGCATAAATAGCTATCGCCAGAATCGTAAGATATTTATATCTGGGAGAAGGCTTCTGCAGGATGAAGAAAGAATATCTCGTCTGGGTGGCTTTGGGGGCTGTGGTTCTCATAGCCATAGCCTATTTCGGCTGGAAGTCTGCTTCTACTGACAAATTCAGCGCTGACTTCGCCAAATGCCTCTCTCAGAAAGGCGTGAGGATGTACGGCACGTTCTGGTGCCCTCACTGCAATGCCCAGAAAGAAGCGTTCGGCAAGAATTGGGGCTATGTGGATTATGTGGAGTGTTCTGCGCCAGATGGCAGGAGCCAGCTGCAGGTATGCGCTGATGCAGGCATCGAAGGCTATCCCACCTGGGTGTTTCCGGACGGCAATAAGCTGGCTGGAGAAGTCACTGCCCAACAATTAAGCATGGCTTCCGGTTGTGCACTCACCTGAGTATCCTTCTTTAAGGGGTAACTTTTTATAGAAGCCTGTCTTTATTCCCTTTATGAGATATAGCTTTATACTCCTGATTCTTGCACTTCTCCTCATCTCAGGCTGCTCCCACAAACAGGCTGCTGAAGAGCAGACAACCCTTACACAGGAAGTGGTCTCCTATACAGACTGTGTGAATGCTCCTGAAACTGATCCCAGAGTAGTGCCTATCATCTCAAACCAAGACAACAGACAGAGGATAGAGCATGACATCGCTTTCATCAGGGGCAGGCTGGACTATTTCCTGACTGCAAAATCATTTGAATTGCGCTATTGCGAGGTGCCTCAGGAAGGGATTGAGTGCGAGGACTACAAATATGCTGTGATCAAGCAGAACAATACCCTGATTCTCAGGCAGAGGGCTGGCTCTGAATTGTTGCTCACTAACCTCACCAAAGAGCAGTTCCTGAGGGATTATACAGCTTTAGGCTACCTGGAATACGCCTACAACCGCTCCTATCAGAGGTGCGAATATGCTGAGGATGCCTATCTGCTGCCTCTCCCTAGGGAAGAGGATAAGGCAAATGAGAATCCTTACACCTACACTTCTGAGACTGGCAAGCTGGTGTTCAACAGCTATGGTGTGATCACCTTCATCCAGGGCGTGAAGGGAAAGCCACCTGCATCCTACATGAAGCTCATGGACTCTGAGGTTGTGGCGAGGTAGTTTCCTACAAAACCTTTTAATAGTCCTGTTTTTTCTCCTTCTCTCAGTATATACTTAAGGGGTGATTCCATGATAACAGCAAAAGACGTGATTGTTCCGGCAGATGTTCCGGCAGCGAAGAAAGAGCTCTATGTCAGGAACTATCTCGAAATGACCAGACATACTGGGAATCTCATGCTGTTTGCAGGAGACCAGAAAGTAGAGCATCTGAATGATGATTTCTATGGAGAAAACATCCATGAGGATGACCATGATCCAGAGCATCTGTTCAGGATTGCAGCAAAGGCGAAGATAGGGGTGTTTGCCACGCAGCTTGGACTGGTGGCGCGCTATGGAAAAGACTACCCAAAGGTACCTTACCTGGTCAAGATCAATTCTAAGACGCACCTGGTCAAGACTGCCCAGAAGGACCCTCTGAGCCAGGGCTGGTTCAGTGTGGAGCAGGTGGCTGAATTCAGGAAGAACTCAGGCCTCAACATCCTGGCTGTGGGATATACTGTCTATATCGGCAGCGAGTTTGAAGATGCCATGCTCAAAGAGGCTGCCCAGGTCATCTATGAGGCGCATAAACATGGATTGCTTGCTGTGTTATGGATGTATCCGAGAGGCAAAGGAGTGAAAGACGAAAAGGACAGCCATCTCATTGCAGGAGCTGCAGGCACCGGAGCATGTCTGGGAGCAGACTTTGTCAAAATCAATTATCCGAAGAAAGACGGTGTCTCCTCACCGGAGCTGCTCAAGGAGGCTGTGAAGGCTGCAGGCAGGACCAAAGTGGTGTGTGCAGGCGGCGGCAGCACTGATGTAGCGAAGTTCTTAGGCGACTTATATGGCCAAA
>CAZTOO010000152.1:0-3080 GCA_964615215.1 uncultured Methanosarcinales archaeon | reverse complement strand
CTTTTTCTTGCAGTACTCTTCAATTGCTTTTTTCTCCTGCTCGTTCCTGTAACGCACGATAACCACCAATCCCTGCGCATCGCGATGGATGATATCATAGCTCTTAAGGTCCTCTTTCACTTCCTTGACTCTCTTCTTCAGGAACTCTAAACGTGCAGACACATTCTTCAGCAGCTTCAACAACTTCTCCAGATACGCATCATTGAAGGGTGTGGACTCAAAGGTATTGAGTTTTGCGAACATCCCTTTGTCCCGTACGGTGATGAATCCGCCATATTCCAGGTTGATGGCCTTCCATTTCCCTGTAGAGCAGATCTTGATATCAATGCTCTGCCTGTTCATCCTCTCCATCCCTATGCTGCCGCTCATGTCCTCGATCACCAGACACTTGTAGCGTTCTGCAGTATGGAGTATCATGTCCATGTTCTGGGGTACAGCATATGCACCTAAAGAGGTAAAGAGAAGCACAGCGTCCTTATGCTCCTTCATGCACTCCTCCAGCTCTTTATGCACTATCAGGGAAGAGTCTGTCTTCATCAGGACAATCTCAAACCCAAGTTTCTTGGCATAATCCCTGTGTGTGAACCATCCGCCCATATCCTGGAGGATCACCACTTTCTTTCCCAGGCTCTTGACGAGCTGGAGAGCGAGGAAGACTGCAGAATTTCCTCTGTCAGTCAATCGTACGTATTCATGCTTGGTGAGAAGAGAAATCCTGCGTTCTATCTGCTGCCGGAGCTCCATAGCAGGTGGAAAGCATCGCTAGATTAAAACTTTTTCCAATGGAAGAACAAAAAGAGCATGAATGCGATGAAAAGTATGCCTACAAACGGTATGAAGACGCTGAAGAAGCCGTTGAACTGGCCGTTGACAACAGCTGGAGCCATGCCGGTGATGCCTGGGAATGCAGCATACACGTTGAAGCTCTCTTTCACGCTCTGCGGCAGGAACGTCGCAAGAAGCAGAACACCAGCCATCACGAGCATAAGTGTGAAAAAGAACATCCTGGTCTTCTCGTATTTTCCCATGTGGTTCTTATGGACAGCCATCTTACCGCAAAGAGGAGAGGTGGTCAATGTTTATAAACTTTTGTATATGGGAAGTGGGGGTTTTCCTCTTTCTTTTTCTTGATGGCTTCGTTCCAGGCTTACTCTTCTTATTCGTCAGTTCGAGATGGCAGATATCTAGAATACGATGAAGACGAAGAAGGGGAGTGTTGGAGAAGCAAGGCTTTTACAGCTGAGGAAAGTAATTGAGAGGGCTTGAGCGAAGCGAAACCGTAGGAAATACGCAGTATTTCCGAGGTACCAAAAGCTTGTCTTTTGTGTACCCTACTCTTTAGTTCAAACCTTTTGAAAAGGGTTGACAGAAGCTTACTCTTAAGAAAAAAGAAAAGAGAATAATCAGGTATCCCAAAACACAAAGATATTTATATATTCAATACCAGAACAGCAGGAGAGGTGTATCATGGTCTTCGAAATGATGATCAATCCAAGGACAGCCGAGAAGGCACCCTGGAAGATGTTCCCCATAGGCATCATCTATACCTCATTGGCCATCATCCTCAGCCTCTGGCTCTTCAAGAATCAGGCTTCTTTGGTCATGGTGTTCTTCACTGTCATGGCCTGCTTCTATCTCGTCATTGAAGTCATCAAAGACGAAGAGCACAAAGATGCCGATTCAGTGAAAGAGGTCCTGTTGCTGAAAGAGCACAGCCGTGTCTTGGCCTTTTTCATGTTCCTCTTCTTAGGCTTTATAGTCGCTTTTTCCTTATGGAACCTTTTATTGCCTGAAGACCTCTCAGGAGTTGTCTTCAAGACGCAGATGCAGACCATCCAGGCCCTCAATGCCCCCACAGGCAACGCCAACACTGATGTGACAGGTCATGCTCTGACTCTTGGTGATTATTTCTGGCGCATCCTCTTCAACAACCTCAAGGTCATGACGTTCTGCCTCCTCTTCTCACTGTTCTACGGAGCAGGAGCAATATTCATATTGGCATGGAACGGCTCTGTCATAGCAACAGCCATCTCGACATTCGCCAGGGAAGCAATAGGCATGCATCCGTTTGCAGCCTACAGCCTTGGCCTCACACGCTACATGACCCACGGCTTTTTCGAGATACTCGCCTATTTCATCGCAGGCCTTGCAGGAGGCATCATCTCCATCGCCATCATCAACCACGACATAGGCACTCCAAGATACAAGAAGATACTCTGGGATTCTGTTGACCTGATTGTGATTGCAGTCGTTGTCCTGGTGATAGCAGCAGGCATAGAGGTCTTCATCACGCCGTATATGTATAACTGAATCCTGTAATATTGCTGTTATCCTGGCTTTTGTTTGTTCTTATGACGGCGAAGATGAAGAGTAGGCCTGGGCTTAAGGGCTATTGGACTCCCGCACGATAAACTCCTTAGCGCCAGAAGCTTTCGAATAAAGATTCGTCGTAAGAAGGGAAGGATACCGAAAGAAAAAACAATCCAAAAAAGACAAAAAACTAATCTTACTTCTTCGTGACTTTCTCTTCCTTCAGCACCATCTTGGCGATGATGAACACCACCCACGCGATAATCAGGAAATTGATTACTGCACCCACGAACGCTCCCCAGCCGATGACAATGGGGCCAAGATTGAAGGTTGCTGTCTGCCATGCGCCTCCTGGGATGAAAGGAGTGATAATCGGCATGATAACATTGTCCACCAACGATTTCACTAAGGTGGTCGCTGCAACGCCGATGATGAAGGCAACAGCAAGCCCTATGACTTTGTACTCTTTCAGAAATTCCCTGAATTCTTTCATCATATCCATGATATCGCCTTTGAACAGTTTTTTTCAGATGAATAATCCCTATCTCTATTTTAATCTTCCTCCATTGCTATCTGAAGATACTGATTGACCATCGTAAATTATATATACGAGTCCGTTCTACCCCCTGTTGTGGTTGGCAAAAACATCTTGGTGACGTTAGGGATCATTCTTTCTTTCCTCGTGGCCTTGCCTCTCATCTCTGCAGCCCAGTCTTACAACTATAACGGAAAAGATTACTATGTTGTCACTTCCACCGACCCTTCCATGG
>CAZTOO010000151.1:0-3085 GCA_964615215.1 uncultured Methanosarcinales archaeon | reverse complement strand
CTGGCGCTGGATAATGCGGGACTCATGGGGATGAATATCAATCCGCGGCTGCTGATAGCGAGCGGGCTGGTGAGTGCAGATGATCTTGCGAGGGAAGGTTTTATAACAGCGAGTCTCGACAAGGATGATATTGTCCTCATCCTTGATGAGAGGAACCATAAGCCATTGGCCCTGACACAGGCCATGTTCTCAGGCCCAGAGATTCAGAGGATGGAGAAAGGCAAGGTGCTGAAGAACCTGCATTGGGTAGCAGACAGGATATGGAATTTCAGTTTAGATACTACTAAATAGTGGTAATAAAAAGAAAGATTTAAATAGGTTGGGTGTGTACATATCAGTATGAGGACGACCTTAGACGATAAGTTAGCTCAGGATGGTTTGAGAGCTGTCTCTGAAGTGGCGAGAGATCATGATTATGAAGTAGATTTTGTGCTGGTTGGAGGGATGGCAACACAGGCATTTAATTCTCAACCGTCACTATACAGACCTACCTCCGATGCTGATATTTTGCCTACAAGAAATATGCCTCGAGGTATGCTGAAACGGGAGTATGGATTACCTATCGTTGAATTGTTAGAGGAAAAAGGATATGATTCTCACGTGAATAAATGTAAAGATGGTGTTGAAATCTCCATAAGAGATGGTGACACTCCAGAGGACCTTTTCTTCCTTCATATCATGAGTTATACTCCTAACTATTGGGAAAGAAACGCTTATTGGATAGGTAAGGAACTTGATAACCGTGTCCATAGGGATATCTCTACTGATGGGAAGCCTCTTCCTTTTTCAGTGATAAGGACAGAGGATATTATCGCTAGTAAGATGCGGCGTTTATGGCGCTTAATGCTTTATTCCGATAATAGGGAGATGGTGGCTCCAGTCTATACTGGCCTTAAAGCGGGAAATTTTGATATGCTTCAGGACTACGCAACAGCTGAAAGACTTGATATGCTCAACCAGAGAAAAGCATTCATCCTTGATACTGTCAACAAAGAGAATCTCCCACAATTCAACTCAACACTTCAAGAATTCAAAGCAAGAAAAGATATTTATGATATTGCAATCCTTTTAGAAGAAGTGCGCAAAGGAAATCTTCCATTTGATCAAGATTATTTCAGAGAATCTGCGTCCTATGTGGGTTTAGAACTGATTCCTTCTCCAGTACCGGTAATAGATACTGCTTAAATCTTCTTTCTTAGAGATTAATTTAATAAATACTCTCCTTTTCTCACCCTCCATGACAACCCTCATCTCCTTTTTATCCACAGGAAAGAACACCTGGGGGCATGTCTCCCTTCTCATGAACGATTTCGCCAGGCAGAACTTCACGCATGAGAAGAAGTTCACGAAAATAATATACGACGACACAAAGACCATCCCAGAGCTCAAGGACCAGTTCCGGAACGCATTGAAGGACGAGAAATTAGGACTGGAAGTGGCAGTCAATCTCGTCTCAGGAAGCGGCAAGGAGCATATGGCACTCCTCTCAGCACTCCTTCAGTTAGGCGTTGGCGTAAGACTAGTTGCATTGACAAAAGAAGGCATAAAAGAAATCTGACTACTGCTTCGCAAACGCCCTTTTGATCTCAGCTTCGGTAAAGCCAGCCTCATGCAGCTGTCTCATCACGTTCTCAGTCCCCAGCTTCGGAGAGAATTTCTGCACGAACGCCCTCATCTCCATCATGGCCTCATTCGAGCTGTCTTCCTGTGCCAGATGTGCATATTCATGCTGTTTCTTTCTCTTGAACCTCCTCCAGAATATGCTGACGATGAAGAAAGCGATGGCTAGGCATACGAGGCTGATGACAGTGACAAATCCCCAATCCATGGAGAAATGGAATACAGAAGAGTATTTTAATCTTTCTTTGAGAAGTACACTCCGAAACCAGACTTCTTCTTCAGGACAGCAACATTGCCGAAAGTCTTTTCCATAAATGAAGCCAGCATCCTGCCGCCTTTCTGCGTCCTTGCCACGATCTGCATGTTCCCTCCTGGAGCGATATGCGCATAGCTCTCAGAGATCAGCCTGAAACATAACTCCCTTCCGGCGCTGATGGGTGGATTCAGCAGCACCACATCAAAATTCTCCTTTATCCTCTCGAATCCGTCAGAGCAGTACACTGTCGCATCCACCTGATGCCTCTCGCAGTTCTTCCTCGCCATCTTCGCAGCCCTCTCGTTGATTTCAGAGAACGTTATCTCCACAGAAGGGTATCTCTTCTTCAGCAGTATCCCTATGGCGCCCCATCCGCATCCGAGGTCAAGGACATTCTCCTTGCCCTTTATTTTACAGTAGGTGATCAGCACCTCAGAGCCTGTGTCCAGATGCTCCACGGAGAACATGCCTGAGGCGGTGAAGAATTCGTATGCAGCACCCTGATATCTCACCAGTATTTTCCTCTCTTTCGCATTGCTCTGCTGCTTTCTCGAAAAATAGTGCTGCATTTCAATAGATGGCCTGGAGCCTGTAGAGGAACCTGTCTGTTGCCTTCACCAGCCCATCGCCCTCTCCGGAGATGATAAGGCAGTTGTCAGTGGCAGTCACTTTGCTCAGCGGGTCAGTCTTGAGGTAAATCACTGTCTTGTTCTGGTTGTCCTCGCAGGTCAGGATAGGCAGGTCCTGGCAGGCCTCTGTCACATTCTTCGTGCAGGAAGCATTGCTGTATCCCCCGAAGGTGCGCAGATTGATGCCGATCTCTGCTGCCGACAATGCGATGTATTTCAGCTCCTCCTGCTCAGGGTCGAAGGTGATGTAGGTCACTTCAGTCATGTTGTCTATGAAGGCATTGACATCTCCCTGCATAGGTATGTACTGCACCTCTTTCGGGCTGTGCCTGAAAGGAAGGTCAAGCATGGTCTCTCCTCTCTGTATCCGGGTGTACCACAGGTCGTTATGGTGCGCAAAGCTGAATCCGTAGAACATGAAATTGTCGTCGCTGAATTTTCCCTGGAAGTTCTTCTGGTGCAGGTTCTCCACAGCTCCATATCTGCCCTGCATGCGTATGAAGATGACAATGGCGAAGAAGATTATCAGCACTGCCCCAATCACTAACATCAGGGATATCCATCCGGGCAGCTTGTTCTT
>CAZTOO010000150.1:0-3086 GCA_964615215.1 uncultured Methanosarcinales archaeon | reverse complement strand
CAGCCTTGTTGTCACGTGATTCCCTTGTCTTCCTTCACCAGGAGATCCTGATGAGGAGGATAGCAACGATGATGATGAACAGGAGAGTGAATGGCTTCATGCCGCCGAATATCAATCCAGCATATCCGGATATCGTGACCTCTTTTTTTTCCGTCATGGCCAGTCACTCCTTTACATACTCGCCAGCAATTGGTCGATCTCGATGATTTTTGCAGTAGGCAGCCTTTTTGCAGCCTGCATCGACAGCATCTTCATCTGCTGGTAAAACAATGCCTCTATCGCCGGCACTGACAGGTCTGAAGCATCACTATAGCGATATTCTTCCATAGTCTTCACCTCTTTCCTCTCTTTCTTTTCCTATGATCCCTTTCAAGTGTGGGGTTGCCGGCCGGCTTTGGTATCTTTTCACACTCTCATGGGGGATGAGCGGTAACTTCTCAACCAGTCCCCATGAAAAGAGACTGATTCAAGCAAAAACAGCAATCCTGGCCGTTTGGTGCCTGCCAGCATCGCCGAAAAAAGGGGCGGGTTTGCTTGAACCAATCCTCTGTCTCTTGGTTTCAGGTTGTTTTTACCTGTACCAGGAGTAGGCGCATCTTTTACTTAATTTTTCTTGATGCGACAACAGCTCCTTTCTATTCATGACGCTTTATCTGCGCAGCTTATTGTTCACCTCTGTTCCAGAGGCCTTCTTTTATGTGGATGATGTTCTTCTTGCCTCTCTTCTCTTTGACAATCACTTTCCTCTCTTCAAGCTCCTGAAGGACCCTTGAAACATACGCTTTTGACATCCCTGTTATTAAAACAAGTGTTCCCTGCTCACAGGAGCCTCCTTTGGTCTTCAATATCTTCATAACCTGTTCTTCGTCCTCCTTCAGGTGTTCATCTATGTTTCTCACTTCTTTTATGACTTCTCTGACCTCTTTTGGCCTCTTTATGAGGAATACGATAATAAAGAAGCCCAGAACAGTAGCTATCGAAAGCGCCAGAATCAGGAAAAATGAGGACTTCTGTCTGTCATAGAACACCATCATAGAGATACTATCTTGGGCAGCCACATCGCTTTTCTTCCAGGTGATGATGATGCTTCTTCCGTCGGTATCTATGCTCTCCGGCTTGGGCAGCACAGAAGAGGCAGTGATGGAAGAGCTTTGAGAGGATTCTTTTTTAGCCAGCACTGCCCTTTCAGGCAGTATCACTTCAGTCTCGAGCATATCTGCAGCATAGGGTGTCTTGACTTCTGCGATGAACAGGTTGCTTTTCCCTTTTTCCAGAAACATCATTGAGGTATAGAGGAGTGTTATCTCATCTTCGCTCTTTGCCTCCAGCTTCACTATCTTAATGTCTCCCGAAGGCATGATGGCTTCCTGCATCGGCTGACCATTGAGAGAGAGCTGTATGCCTTCCGCATCGTCAGGCAGCTTCAGGATGAAGGTAGTGTTGAAGTCTTTGAGGACTATGTCTGATCTCAGGCTGACAGTGTCTTTGTCAGTGACAGTGAATGTCGTCCTGTAGAGCTCGATCTCAGAGGCAGCTCCTGTCCCCGAGAAGAGGATGATGAAGACTAGCATGACTGCTGCAACCGAGAGTTTTCCACGACTCACTACCATCCCTTGCCTCTCAAAGGAAAGGATGTTTAAAAATGTTCCTGAACGCAGGAGAGAAAGGCAGGTTTTTTCAGATAAGTTTAAATTTGAGCAGGGCTACAAAAAGAGCATGAACTGGCGACTGCTTATTGTACTGATGATACTGATACTGGCGTTTCTTGGTGTCAATATAGCGTTTGTCATGAAACTGGGAGAGCAGCATTCTCCTATGGAGGCGTCATCGCCTACTTCACAGGAACAGCAGACCTCTCAGGAACCTGTCGCTGATGCTCCAGCAGAGGAAAAAAAGGAGCTTACCTTCCTGGAGATAAAGACAGAGGAATGCATGGCCAGGCAGGACATCTCTGCGAGAGACAGCTGCTTCATCTCTCTCATCCCTCTGGCAGACAGCCCTGAATTATGCAATATGGTGCAGGGCAAGAATGACAGGCTGAGATGCGTGTATGACTTCGCGAAAAAGACGCACGACTATACGCTCTGCGAGATGTTGGGTTCTGAGTATGAGCCTACCACACGTTATGGCCAGCAGCTGAGCATGGCCCAGCTCTGCAAAGATGAGATAGCCTACCTCATCAAAGACACTGCAAACTGCTGGACGAACAACTGCCTCTATATCCTTGCCCAGAGGACAAAGGATGAGATGCTCTGTCAGAAGATCGACAATGCAGCTGTCCAGGAAGAGTGCCTGAGAGCAGTGGGATAACAGAGGCATATGCATATCTTCTCTTCTCTTGATGCCTTGGTTTTTGTTTCAACTACGACGAATATGAAGATTCAGCTTCTGCTGCTTTTTCCTTTAAGCCCAGGACTCCCAAGGCGGAGAGCTTTGGCACAAAGCTGACGGCAGAAGCTTCCCCAACACTCCTCTTCTTCTTCGTCAACACCATCAGCAAGAGAGCAAACGACATCCCCTTTCCCTTCCTTTTTCCTTCCCAAACATTTATATACCCAGAGGGCAACCTTTTTCTTCCTGAGGTGTTCATTGTGAATGTCGAGAACATTCAGAAGCTGAATCAGGTTGCGAGAGATCTTCTCAAGCACGGCCTTGCCAAGTCCATGGACGAGGCAGTCAGGAAGGCCCAGCAGATGGCGAATGCCCAGACTGTCGCTGATTCAGAGAGCGTGGGCATAGAGAACAGGCCTGACACTCTTGCTGTCTCTCCTGCAACAGCGCACAAAAAGCCTCAAGAGCAGCAGCATGCTGAAGAAAAGAAAGGTGGAACCATCATGGATACCATACAGGGAAACACAGGTTACGTCACTCTCGAAGAGTTCAATAAGCTCAAGGCTACAGTGAAAGAGCAGGAAGAGAGGCTGAGTATGATCATCTCCAAGATGAATGATCTCATCAGGGAGTTCAATGGCCTCTCCTCTCAGATCAGGAAGCTGGGAGAAGCGCCCAGACAGGCGAGAGAGGAAGAACCCCCAAGACAGGTTGAGGAGAAGAAAGCTGCTCCCCAACCGACACAGTCAGCATCA
>CAZTOO010000149.1:0-3117 GCA_964615215.1 uncultured Methanosarcinales archaeon | reverse complement strand
TGCTTCGAATCTCTCCTGTACAGTGGGGGTTTCAACACGCTGACTAGTGCTGCATCTCACTCTTCCTTCCTGATAGACGCCATTGCCCCTATTGATATACACTGTCCTGCAGCAGCCTGCTGAAGATGTTCCTGGCGTCTCATCACCCTTCGGATTGCTGCAGGGATAACAGGGTGCTACACACATCTCTGCCGGAAGAATAGTCCCTTCTCGCCATGGATAATTAGGGTCTTCTGGATAAGGGATGAGCTATCCGTCGCTGATAGGGTCGTATATCTTCCCGGGCGACAGTGCACTCTCACTTGATGCTGTAGGGATGATAGCCTCCCCTTTCAAATTCTGTTTTTGGCATCCTGGGAGAATGATGATAAGAAGCACTGCTGCAATCATCGTCATAATAATCAGGTTTTTTCCCATTGTTCAGCACCCTCTGCTTCTAAAGAGAATCCTTTTCAGTTATTAAACTTTTCCTTACTCATATCTCAATGCATCAACCGGCTTCATGCGCGAGGCGTTCCATGACGGTATTACGCCGGAGATGATGCCGATGACTACTGCAAAGCATATGGCAAACACCCAGAGCTCCCAGATCATTGCCACCTGAAGGCGTTCGAAGCCTGCTGCCTTAGCTACTAATTCCACCATCTTTCCCAATCCGATTCCGAGAGCAACTCCAAGCACACCTCCCACAAAGCCAAGAACACCAGATTCTGTGATGAAGAGGAAGAGGATGTCTCTGTTTCTTGCCCCCACAGCCTTCATCACACCTATATCTGATGTCCTTTCCAACACTGATGTGAAAAGGGAGTTCATGATACCTATTGCTCCCACCAGGAGCGAGATGGCTGCAATCCCCACGATGACCAGTCTCACGATGTTCAACACAGTGGCGATCTGCTCCTGAATCTGCTTTGCAGAGGTCACTTCAAAGCGGTCATCGTCGATGCTCCTCTCGATGACTTTCTCTGCCTTCACAGCAACCTCGTCCACATTGAGCCCTGGCTTGACATAGCCTATGATCATATTGATCTCTTCAGGCTTGTCGAATATCTTCCTTGCTGTCGACAGCGGGATATAGACTGTGCGGTCGCTGTCCCTGTCTCCAGTCTGGCTGGCGATGCCGATAACCCTGAAGCTATACCCATTGACTATGATATTATTATCCAGCCTGACTTTGTTCTCATCGAATAAATCCCCGTTGGCAAGATCATAGCCGATGACTGCAGTGTACTCCCCCTTTCCAGTCAGGCCTGAGCCGTCGTCCAGCTCTGTGCCGCTGATACGCATCATCTCGTCCCATTTGTCCTGCTCCATAGCCATGACGCTGATAAATTCCTCCTTGCGGTGGAACTCTACCTTGCTGCGCGTCCAGAGGATGCCCATCACCAGCTCGAATTCCTTGACTCTTTCCACAGCTTTGATATCGCTCTCCACCAGGCCAGGAACTCCGGCAGGAGCGCCTCTCAGGTTCTTCGGGACAACCCACAGCTCATTCTCCCCAAACTGGCTGAAGGAGCCGAGAATGGCATCTTCAAGTCCTTGGCCAAGGGAATAGAGAGAAACTATGGCTGCCACACCCACAATGATGCCCAGAATAGTGAGAAATGTGCGTAATTTCCTCTCTTTCATATACCTGAATGACATGTTGATGTAGTCCTGTATCATGCTATCCTCTCAGGCTGTCCACGACCTGCAATTTTGCAGCCCTTCTCGCAGGCAGATAGCCGCTTATTCCGGCAATGATTACTGCAAATCCCACTCCGAAGAGCATGAGCGGGATGTCTACCTTCACAGTGAGCATCTTGAATCCTGCTGCCCACGCATAGGCTTCAATGGCCTCTGAAATCCCGTATCCAAGGATGCTGCCTATCGCTCCCCCGATTGCCCCGACAATCATAGCTTCTATGAGGAAGATCTTCAGGATGTCGGAATTCCTGCCTCCTATGGATTTCATAATCCCTATCTCTCTCCTGCGTTCCAGAACATTGGTGAACATGGAGTTCATGATGCCGATGCCTCCCACCAACAGGGAGATGGCTGCTATGCCTCCAAGGACAATGTTCAGTATGCCTAATACCTCATTGAAGGATTTGAGCATGTCCTGGGTGGTGAGGATCTCGAAATAGTCGTTGTCCCTCTTCCTTGAGAAGGCATCCTTGATCTTGTCTACAGTCTCATCAATATCCAGTCCAGTCTTGACTGTCAGCATGATTGCATAATACCCTGTCTCAGAGCTGGTTATTTCAGAGAACGCTTCCAGGGGGATATAGACCTGGTTGTCATCCTGTGCGTTGCCTATCTCCTCCATGATGCCAACAATCCTGAATTTGCGGTCATTGATGTAGATACTGTTGCCAACCCTCAGCTCGTCCTTGAAGCGGTCTGCTGCAAACTTAAAGCCGACAATCACGCTGTATTTTTCCCCTCTCTGGAACAGCCTGCCCTCGCTCGCTTCCAGGTCCATGCTGGCCATATAGTCTGTGAAATCTCCTGCTTCCATGCCGATGAGGTCAGTGTACTGTGTCTCTTTCTTGAACTCCATCTTGCCGTTCTGGATGTATTTCATGGGGAAGACCTCCTCGAAATAAGGAAGCCTCTCGATGAAATCCTTCTCGCTTTCGGTGAAGGAGCTATCCACGCTGCCGCTCATCGCCCCTTTCGGCATGAGGTAGAGGTTTCTTGTCCCCATCTTGTCGAACTGCTCAAGGATTGCTGTCTTCAGGCCGTTAGAAGTCGAGATGAGGGCAATCACTGCAGCTATGCCTATCACTATGCCGATGGCTGTGAGCCAGCTCCTGACTTTCCTCTTCGTGATGGCATTCCATGCTATCCTGAAATATTCCCTGTTCATGATGTGCCTCTAAGAACAATAAATAAAAAAGTGCCCGACATTTCAGTCGGACTTCACTTTCCGCTGTTTTTCTTCTTCCTCTTCCAGATCCTGTAGCCGAAATAGCCTATCACCACGATAGCGATGACTATCCCCACCACAGTTCCTGTAGTGCTCGGCTTTGCCTGTATGCCGTACTTCATGGCCTCTTCAGACGTGTAGAGGGTGAATTCCACAGTATCTTTTATGTCTGTGTATTCGTCATTATAGTTGTCTTTGTAGGTCAG
>CAZTOO010000148.1:0-3198 GCA_964615215.1 uncultured Methanosarcinales archaeon | reverse complement strand
CGCCACCATCGAGGCCTGAAAATCCTTGCCCTTTGTCTTGTGAGGCGCCGGAGCATAATGATACATCACACCGTTAGGCTTCATCACGCGAAACAGCTCCTTATAGAACGCAACAGAATACAGCTCAGGAGAAAAAGCGAATGTAGGCGGATCATGCACAACCCTGTCAAAATAACCATCACTAAACCCCGCTATCCCTTCCCGAACATCCTCAACATGAAGTGTAATCCTCTTATCAGTAAACAAGTCACTAGAATACGGATTATACTTGGCAAGAGCAATAACATATTTATCCCTCTCGAACACATCCACAGAGGTAGCATGATGCGAAGCCATGATGGCAGTATATCCTAGACCGCAACAAGTATCTAATACCCGGCCACGTACCGGCATTATCTCCTTGATCTTCAGGACAGTATCCTGATGAGGGGTCACATGCGTATGCCTATGCATAGGAGTGGAAGACAGCGTAAGAGTAGGCCAGTCAGCAGTAGGCCGTAACTTATAGTAGAAGTTGCTCTCAGGCGAAAAAAGCGCAAGAGGCTTCAATGCACCTGAAGAAACAAGATAGATGGTATTCTCCTTCACCTTCTCCAGCTGTCTCTTAGTGATCTTCTCCCCGCCAAGAACGAAAGTTTCCCCGACTTTAGCAACAGAAGTCTGTGACTTATTAAGGTCAAGAGAAACCATAACAGACTCACTTTTCATGGAAAGCAGTTTCCGAGCTTCACGCAGAGTGATCAACATCATCATCTACTCCTTCAGGATAGAAACAATAGTATCGTAAACAGCAGGATACTTGGAGGGGTCCAGCATATCTGTATGCAGCTCAAACCCCAGGAAGGAAGGGCATACACCAGTCACATTATAGTTCACAGCAGACGGCAAAGCAACATTCGAAGCTTTCACCACACCGTCACCATCAGCCCCGTCAGTATCACATCCCACACCTGCAATGGTATAGATCTTCACAGAAGACGGCACAGGCTCTGCATTCAGCTTCTTCAGGAATACGCTGCCTTCTGACATCTCGTCGCACTCTTTCGCAGCACCATACGTGCCGCATAACTCTTCAGACCTGCCGGAAATGCCATAATCAGGAGTCCCCACCAAAACCAATTTATCCACAGAATCAGTACCAAACAGAGTCATATACTCCCTGGCAACAAGCCCGCCCATAGAGTGCGCCACAATATTCACTTTAGAAGCGCCAGTCTTCATCTTGACAGTGTCCACCAGCTCTTTCAGCCGAATGGCATAGTTCTCGATGCTCTCAGTCTTCCTCACAGTGGCAGCATAGAAGGAAAGGTCATAGTAATAGAGGTAGTAATAGCTTGCCCTCACCGTGAGAGGATACGGCATCTCGCTCCAATGCCCCGGAGATGCCTCACTCTGCACATCAATATCCCCTGCATTGATGAACTCTTCCTCATGTGACATCTTGGTCTGGATCTTGGAGAACACCGACAATGAGCTCTCAACCGGATTCTCCTTGTTGAAGGAATGCCCGTGGATGAAGATGGTGGGAGTAAGGCCAGCACCGACTCCGCATTGAGCGCAAGAGCCGAAGATGCAGCATTTCGCAGGAACATCATCAAACTCCATCTCTATCACCCGTGCTGCTTTAGGCTTCTCAGGCACAATCTCCTGCATAACACTCATGTTCACATCCCTGCTCAAAGAATCATGCACCTCGTTGCAGTAGTCAGCAAGGAAAGTGTCCAGTAAGGTAGTATTGAACTGCACCAGTCTCACATACTCCTGGGGAGTGATGTTCAGTGAATTATTGACAGCAGTCCCATTGACCGCATATCCTGCCCCATCATATCTTATGCTGATGTTCTCCCCATATACATGCTGTGTATAGCTCTCCTTCATGAGCTCAAACTCAGGATCCCCCTCAAAAGAGGAAAACGCCAAAGAGAGATTCACTGCCTCCTCATTGATAAACCTAAACTCATCATACAGCATCTTCACATCCTTACAGCTCTCTCCGGAAATGTCACTCACACTCTCATTCAAAACATCAGCCCTTCTCTGAAGCATCACAGAGCTCTCATTGACCACCCTTTCTCCTTTCTCCTCCACACTCCTCTTCATACTATTATACTCCTCAAGGACCTTACTGACTGATTCATTCACCATCCTGAGATTCACAGCATGCTGGCCGCTTCTTGAGAACAGCGCAGCAGAGAACGCCACATACGCCCCTTCAATCCGTCTAGCAGTGTCCTGCACCTCATTGACCTTCGCATACTGCTGCATCTGGAGATAGAACTGATACGCATCATTCAGCATATCCATCTCTACGATAAGCACATTCATCAGCGAAGCAGCATCGTTGTAGTCTGCAATGCCTTTCTCATACTGCCGCTGTTTCTCTCCCGTTGCTTTCACAAAAGCATCAAATTCCTCAATCTTCGCAGCATACCCCTCCATCGCAAGATATTCCTCTCCGAGCCAGAACGCATGCAGTCTCCAGAAGAAGTCCTCCCAGAGCGCCAGTTCTGTATCTCCCACATCCTCGTCAACCACAAACACCTGGTTGACAGCAGAAACAGAACTCCTTAACACTTCCACATCCCAGGCAGCCTCATTCAGGCTCTTCACAGCAGCATTCAGCTCCTCTTTAAGGCCAGCCTTCGCTTCCTTCTCCCTTTCGGAGAGCTCATGCTCCACCGTCACAAATGAAGTCCTGTACACCTCGTTCTCAGAGCTCTTGCAGAGCAGGCTTTTCACATTCCTGCACACAGCCTCGATGTAATACACATTCTGGCCATGGCCTGTGGTGTTGCCTGAGAATACCACCTCCCTGTTGACCAGCTGGTTGGATGTCATGCTGATATTCTCTGAGAAGAGATAGCTCCTGGTGTAGGGGTCATACAGCTGCAAAGAACACACGCTCCTGCACGGCCTGAGATTCTCGTTCTTCAGCGTGAGATTCATCATCACATCCTTCCCGTTCTCCGTATGCAGCGAGGCCTGCACAGGCTCCAGATAGATGTGCAGCTCATCCTTGGTGAGGAACTTGACTTTAGTGCCTACATTCACCAGTGCAAGGCTGAGAGCCAGCACGATCACAGCCCCGAGAATGAGGAGATATTTCTTCTGCATCATCCTCTCAAACAGCCTTTTGGCAGGTCTCTTTTCTCTCTTGGCTTCTCCTTTCTTCATAGGCTCCTGTAATCTGGTGCTGTT
>CAZTOO010000147.1:0-3224 GCA_964615215.1 uncultured Methanosarcinales archaeon | reverse complement strand
ACAGGCGTAGGCAAAGAAAACAATCTGAACGTATTATCTCCATACTGGTGGATAGGCTCCTTCTCCAGCGCTTCAGGCAGATTGATGATCTTGATAGCATCAGGAGCTGCCTTCACGCAGATGCCGCACCCTATGCAGAGATTTTCATCTATGCGAAGCTTCTCTCCCTCAAAGGAGATGCATTCTGCACCCCCTCTGTTGACAGGGCAGAGGTTCTGGACATGTTTCTTTTGGCTCATGTCCTTCAGTTTCTGGTTGTCCACGACTGCTATTCTTGTCATAGAGCCAAAGATGCCTTATTCTCTTTTAAATCTTTGTCTTTTCATAAGTGGATGCTGGCATTTTTCTCTATGTCTTCGCCCTTTACGAATCTGAAGAGTAAGCTTTCGTAGCTAAGGCAGTTAAAGTTCTGTTCCTAAGCTCTAACAGCAGAAGCACCCCCACACTGCTCTTATTAGGGAAAAGAGACAGAGAAACAACATCCATCACAGAACCATGTTTATTGCCATAACGTTTAAATAACCCTCTCTTTTCAGTCACTTCATGAAATGCGACATCTGTGGAAAGAAGATTGAGGAGACGTTCCTCAAGAAGCCGTTAGGTACCTACATCAAGGACAAGAAAGGCAAGAAACATATGATTTGCCCTGACTGCCAGGCCAAATCCAATACTGACAAGGAAGCGCTCCTCAAGAAGATCTAAATCTGCCTCTGTAGCTCAGCGGCTAGAGCGTCGCTCTCGTAAAGCGAAGGTCGGGAGTTCAAATCTCCCCAGAGGCTTCTAACTTATATTCTATAAGATATATATCTTAAAACATATATCTATTTATATGATAAAATCATACTTTCCTCCCTAGGTAGTGACTGTTTAGGAGGGTAAGGACAATCTCAACAGTACGAGAACCAACTCCCACCGAAAAAGAGGAGGTGCGTCTGGAGCTTCTTCCTGATAGGGATACTGCTTCACCAGAGCAAGAGACTGCCCTCAACATCATTATCTTTCCTTCTCATGATGAGATTGCACTTAGGTCTGTTCCTACTGTCATCCAGGAAGTCCCTGTCCAGATTATCCCGGGAACAGTCCCTGAGATTATCCAAAGTCTTGAGGATATCCTCTCTTATTTTCAAGTCGGCCCTTCTTTCCTTGTCGGAGACACCAATTTTGACTCGACGTACTTTCCTTTACTCGATGCCCTGGCTTCAAGAGGGGAATCAGCATCTGTGAAACACTACATGCAGTCCTATAAGGATGCATTTGAGTTTGTTTCGTTGCTGAATATGGAACATCCGCTCTTTGGGAAGCTTGCCGCAGAGGCAAAGCAATGGGGCGGTGTGGCAGGCCCTGAGTGGCTCTATGCAAGGAAGATGCTTCATCAGGACTATCCTTTCCTTCATCAGGATGCCCGTCAGAATTCCCATTTCAATTATACCCCCACTGCAACCAGAGTTCCTTATACAGGAAGAAGAACAAGGCCGCACTTGCCGTCACTTGAGAGGCTGACAGCACTCCTTCCCCAGCCCCATTATGTCTATGAGGACCCGGAATCTATCGCAAAAGAAGGCAATGATCTCTCCTACCCCACAAAAAGAGCTTTGAACTTCATCACAGCCTCCCAGAAACGCTATGATGATATGAAAGTGCATGTCATGGAACGGCCTGACACCCAGGATACGGTTGTTGCTCTCAGGCTGCCTGTTCCTGCCTCTATAAGTGACGTGACACCTCACTCCCATTACTGGCGCACGTTCGTGACATCTGAGAAAGGGCCGTACAGAACTATGGTGATTATGAGGGAGATCGAATCGCTCCATCTCTCAGTGCCTGTTCTTGAGAGTGAGCCCAAAGTGTTTGATAGCATCTCTTGGGACACACAGAACACTCCTCATCATTATGCCAAAGTGGAATATACTGTCTCTTTCTTGGGCCAGGAGAAGACTGTTTCCACCCACTTCCCGATAGATGATGAGAGGTATCGTTTATGGAAGCGCGAGGCTTTCGATAGAGCAGACACCTTTGCCCAGGTCCTCAAGGTCCATGCAGGCAATCTCACAAGGGTCCATGAGATCTACGAGCATCTTCCTTCTTTCCTATAAACATTTAAACCACTGCTTATTCTCTAAAACACCATGAGAAAAGTGAAGTTTGAGAGGGCTATCTTCATCTCCTGGTACTGCTCTATAGGCGACTGCACCTTCTGCTACATGAGCACCCAGAAGAATAAAATCACTGACCCAAAGAGAGCCAGGCGCACTTATGAGAGCATCTTCGCAGAAGCCTATATCGCAAAGAAATGCGGGTGGGGTATTGAATTTATCGCAGGCGGCTACAACGCACTCCCTCTCAAGGATTTGCTGTTCATCACCAAAACGATAGCACAGATAACAGGACAGAAGCAGTGGCTGAACATAGGCGCAATCAGGGAAAAAGACCTCCAATTATTCCTTCCTTATATCGAAGGTGTCTCAGGCTCTTTGGAGACAATAAACCCAGCTGTCCACAAGAAAGTCTGCCCCTCAAAGCCTGCATCATTAGTCCTCAATCTCTTCAAAGTCGCAGACAAATTAGGCCTGAAAAAATCCATAACAATCATCCTTGGCCTCGGAGAGACAGAAGCAGATATCCCCAAACTCATAGACTTCATCAAAGAGCACAACCTCTCAAGAATCACCTTTTACCGTCTTAATCCCCATGAAGGCACTGCATTCACTAAACAAGATAAGATAAAGACAGAGTACTATGTCAAATGGATTTCAGCAGTACACAAAGCCTATCCGAACCTTGAAATCATCGCAGGCACCTGGGTGGATTTTGTGGATGAAATCCCCTTACTGATAAAGGCAGGCGCAACACATTTCACGAAATACCCAGCTCTCAAGCTCTTCAACAGCACATACTCAAAAAAGATAGAAGCTGCCCTTAAAGAGAACAACCTGGAGTTCCAGGGCACACTCACGAAGAAGCCGAAGATTGAGGAGAAGGACATTGATGGCCTAGTTCTTTCCCCAGAGCTGAAACAGAAGATAAAGGAGAAAGTCGTACAATACTTGGATTGCTCTTTTAATACGAAAAATATATAAATAAGGAAACTACCATGTATCCATATCAAAGTGAGGTGCTCGATATGAGAAAACTATTTTTAGCAGGTATCGTTTTAGTAAGCCTGATATTGCTGGCGACAGCATGCCAGAAGAATCCAGCAGGAGAAGAATATCTGGTAACAACTC
>CAZTOO010000146.1:0-3296 GCA_964615215.1 uncultured Methanosarcinales archaeon | reverse complement strand
CGGAGAAGAGTAGTGTGGGGAATAAGGGATTTTACTGCCAAGGAGAAAGGAGAGAAAAAGGCTTACATCATCAGCTTCTTCTTCACGAATGCCAATGCTGCCTCATTGCCGGAATCGATGGTGTGCTTGCTCGTGTCCAGGACAAGGTCATAGTGCTTCCTGTCCTTATAGTCATAATGATAGTAGTTCTTATAGCGCAACGCTTCTGACTTCTCCCTCTCTTTTATTGAGCTCAGCACCTCTTGAGAGGTTTTCAGGCTCTTTTCTCCAGGCCTGCCAACCAGGTGGTCCTTGAATATCCTTTCTGCCCTCACCTTGTCGCTGCACGTCAGGAAGAATTTCACATCAGCAGAAGGGACAAATAATGTTGCGAGCCTTGAATCCAGGACAAAGTTGTCTTTTGCATCAAGGGCTTTCTGCATGGCATCCAGCTCCCTGTCCACAGAAGGGTCTGTCTCTGCCACCTTTCCCAGTTCTGCCAGGGTCATGCCCCGTCTTGCAGCAATCTCCCTCATGAAATCCCCAACAGAGTAATGCTTCAGGTTCAGTTCTTTCTCCAGGAATTTCGCTATGGTGCTCTTCCCGCTGCCTGCGAGGCCTGAGATGGTTATTTTCATATGGTGGGTAAAACGAGCGTGCTTTAATAATCTTACCTAAAAGTAAGGATAAAGAATTAAATACTATGGACGCCAGCCGGAGGATATGCTCCTAGAAAAGCGCATGAAGGTCCCCAACGGCAAGCTTCTCATAGTCAAGGCAGAAGTAGAGGGAGGAAGCATCAGACGCGTATTCATCGAAGGAGATTTCTTCCTCCATCCTGAAGATAACCTGGAAATGCTGGAAGACGTCTGCGCAACGACAGCATTGGAAGGCCTGAAAGACGAACTGGACAGCGTCATCAGGGAATTCAACATCATGTTGGTGGGCATAGATACTGATTCCATAGTGAAACTCATGCACGAGATATACGGAGAGATAAAATCATGAAATGGCGCTTCATCCCCTACAGCGAGAATAGCGCAGCATTGAACATGGCCATAGACCAGTCCATCATGGAGCATCTCCAGAAGAAGAAATCAATGCCGACCATCAGATTCTACAGTTGGCAGCCTTCCGCAGTCACCATAGGCTATTTCCAGTCATTGAATGAGGAGGTTGATGCAAAGGAAGCGCAGAAACAAGGTGTTGATGTAGTCAGAAGGATAACAGGCGGCGGAGCAGTCTATCACGACAGGGAAGGGGAAGTCACGTACAGCATCCTGGCGCCTGAAGAGCTGTTTGAGAA
This sequence comes from uncultured Methanosarcinales archaeon, assembly GCA_964615215.1. Taxonomy (GTDB): domain Archaea; phylum Nanobdellota; class Nanobdellia; order Woesearchaeales; family CAZTOO01; genus CAZTOO01. Next base: position 2,011 of record CAZTOO010000146.1, on the reverse strand, counting down.
GGACATCATAAGATCATACGCACAGATATGTACATATATCATCAACGCATTGAAAGAGCTGGGCATCCATGCTGAGTTCAGGCCTATCAATGACCTCATCGTCGCTCAGAGGAAGATCTCAGGCAACGCCCAGACAAGGAGGGGAAAGATACTCCTGCAGCACGGCACCATACTCTATGATGTCAACCCCGAGAAGATGTTTTCCATCCTCAAGGTGAGCAAGGAGAAAGTGTCCGACAAGTATGTGCAGTCTGTCATGAAAGTAGTCACTTCAGTGAAGAACGAGAGACAGGGCATGACAAAACAGCAGCTTATAGATACCCTCAAGAAACATTTCCTCGACGGAAAAGAGTTCGAGGAAGGAACCCTCACCGAATCAGAAAGAAAGCGCGCAGAAGAGCTGGTGGCATCAACCTATTCTTCAGACGACTGGAACGACTGCAGGAGATGATTATCTTCTGATTTCCTGGAAGGGAGGGCCGTTGAGAGAATGATAGACGGTGAACTGCGTACGGAGAAGAAACCTGTCTAAAAAGCGGAGGTCTTTGAGACCGTTGACTATGGCAAAATCGTTGGTGAGCAATGCACAGCTTCCCTCATAGGTGGCGATGACAAGCCCTGAGATGAGAAAATCAAAGTCCACATCGCTCATGTCGCCCCTGAGACGCGCATAGCGTTCGGCAAATTCATTCCTGGCTGAGAGGCCTTCCTCCTCCCATTCAATCACATGCTCAGTTTGCTTGAAGGCGCGTAGTGTCCTTTCATAGAGATGGAGCATAAAGACCAGCGAATCCTCGCTGAGATGGTTTGTAATATCGGAGGGAGAAGGATTCGTTTCCCAGTACTTCTTCACACCAGAGAGTGCCTCATCATACACCATCTGGGTGATGTAGAAAGGGTAATTGCTGTTGAGGCATTTGTTTAAAGAACGTAGGAAATAGACATCGTCCATGATATCGGCACCGCTCTTAAGATGTGCATTGGGAGTCTTGATCTGCAGCGAAGAGGTGTCAAAGAGCAGGAAATCAAATCTTTCTGTGATGGCCTCGAGCCCATAGCGGTCATTTGCCATGTTGGCTTCAGTATAGCCTGGATTTATAAGTTTTTTGAGTAGTATGCATGCGATGAGGGGGTCCGTTATTTCTTCTGAGAACGGTCCTGCAGCAGCCCGTAGCTGTCAAGGCACTTCTCCAGAGCAGCAGGAGTGGAATAGAGATGGCATCTCATCCCCAGGCTCTCTGCAGCATCTGTATTCCTCTTCTTGTCATCGATGAATAAGCACGTGGCTGCTGGAACCTTAAGACTGTCAACAACAGCCTGAAACGCTTTTGCATCTGGTTTTCTCACACCGATGTTATGGGAGAAATAAACATATGGCTCGAAGAGAGGCATGAATGCGTAAGGAGTGCCATTGAAAGACCTTGCACGCTCCTCCAGCTCAGGCCAGCTGTTCGAGAGAAGCGCTCTCCTGATGTCCGGGGATATGCGCCTGATGAGGGATATCACTTCCAGGTCCGGAGAATGCCAGTAGCTCCTGAGCGAGCTCCTGAGAAGGTCAAGAGAGTGTGTGTTGCTTTCCGGTCCCAGCTGCCCGAAAAAGAATGTCGCATATGCCTCAAAAGATAAGGTTCCTGTCATATACCTGTTCAGGTAGTGGTCTCTTTCATGGTAGAGGGCCCTTCGGCATTCTTTCTCGCTGACCTGAAGGGCATCTGCAGGAGCGCCGAAATCTTCCCTGACGATGACATTGCCGATGTCGAAGATGACTGCCTTGATGTTGGACATGGGACAGAAAAGCGTGAGAGGATTTATAAAAGTTTCCTAGAGAGAATTCGTCGGGAATCCTATGCCCAGGTCAGCAAGCTCCCCATAGCCCTCCACCAGCGTAGGATGAGGATGCACTATCTTCGCCATATCGTCAAGTGTCGCACCCAATCCCATCGCAAGCACTGCCTCGCCTATCATGTCTGAAGCGCGGGCTCCCACGATATGCAGCCCTAATATCTGTTTT
>CAZTOO010000145.1:0-3325 GCA_964615215.1 uncultured Methanosarcinales archaeon | reverse complement strand
CTGATGAAAGCGATAGAGGATTTTGATCCTACGCTGGGATTTAAATTATCAGGATTCGCCACCCGCTACATAAAAGGACATATCCTGAACGGAATCGGCAACACAGGCGACATGGTAAGAAAACCTCTAAAGATCTGCCAGAAGATCAGAGCAATCTGCCGTGTCAGGAAGAGGCTGGAGCAGGACGATAAGGAGTGGAGAGGTCTTAGCACACAGGAACAGTACTTACGAATCAGCCATGGGCTTGCCCATCCGCATGACGGCAGAAAGAGCTGGGATATCGCACCTGATGAGATCAGGATGCTGCTTGTCATGGACCAGAAGCATGCCTCTTTCCTGCCAGACTATGACGAAGATGGCTCTCTTGATGAGTTACATAACCGCATGAGCAACAATCTGGGCATAGAGCTTGCCACTCCTGAAGATACGATAAAAAAACATCTCGATTACAAGCTGCTAGAGAGATACCTTTTCCAGATTCCTCTGTTGAAGCATCGGGCGGTCCTCGCATTGAGATGCGGCATATACAGGCATCCTCATCCTGAGCAATTCACGCTCGAGGAGATAGGCGACTATTTCGGAAACTCCAGAGAACGTATCAGACAGCTCGAGGAGAAAGCAAAAAAGCAGGTGAAGCGGCTCTTTAAGAGCGGGGCATGCGGCCATGCTCCGTCATCTGAGCAGCGGAAGGAGTTTGAGGAAGAAATCAATAACTTCCTCAGATTCATCTACGAGGGCTGCGTCCCTTGCAGGGACCAGATGTCCTTGTCCTCAGAAAAGTACCGCTCTCTCGTCAGTGAGAACCTGCATGAGATAAAAAAGAGTTTGCTGGAACAGAGTGTCAGTGAAGTATGCACCGGGTTTGGGGTGAAGAACAGGTACTTCATAAAGGCATTCAGGGAAATCACGGGGACGAGCCCTCATGAATATGTTGTCGGGGAAAGACTGCCTTACATCCATCAGCGGATAAAGGAGGGAGCCGACATGATGGCAGTAACGAGAGAGCTGAAGATGCATGTCGGGAACCTCGTCTCTGCGTATGAAACCATAACCGGACAGAGCTTAAGTGACTACAGAAAGGAGCATCTTGCCTCCAGAGCACCCACAGGAAATGCCGTGTGAACAAAACAGACGTTCTGATTCTGGGAAAAACGTGCGCCGACCGGGATTCGAACCCAGATAAACGGCTTGGAAGGCCGTTGTTTGTTAGTCTCCACATATTACTGTGAGAAACTCTTAACCATTGGACCATCGGCGCACAAGGTCCATAGTTTTAGGAAAATCAGGGGTTTATATATTTAACTGAGACGTATTCTTATGGCTCTGGGTTTTTTCTGTTTCTTACCTTTGTGACGAATCCGGATAGTCAGCTTCCGTTGCGAGAGCTTTTACGACCCAGGAGACTGGACGATAAAAGAAGAAGCAACAGAACACTCCTCTAAAGAGAAGGAACCGTGCCAAGAAACAAAAAAAGGGAAAACCACCAAGAGAGTACGCTGTTATTATGCTGTAAAAACCTTTCACATCTGATAATCCCTGTGGGATTCGCGGATGTTCATCTCAAGCTCCTTATTGCGCTTGTTCTCCTGCCTTCTTTTTCTCTCAGACCATAACTGATACTCAGCGGCGATGATGAAGATGATGCCGGTGATGTCAAAAAAGATGACCTTGGAGAAGTAGAGCTGGGAATCTTTCAGGAGCAGCCATACTGAGATGACAATAAATACTGTCCCCAATATCTGGAGGAAGAGCGCATAGAAAGTGCCTTCCTTGTCAAGCTCGTCAAGACGCTGTTCATATTCTATCTCCTTCTTCGCGGTGTCAGAGGCGTCATACTGGACATATTCAGGCATGGTGACCGAAAGGAATAAAGAGGAGATGCTATTTAATCCTTTCTGAGCAGAGCAGCCTAAAAAATGTGCCGAGCATAAGTGGGGGTAATGTGCTAAAGAATAGAGGATAAAAAACAGGGAGTGCAACAAGACAGTAGCTTTCAGCGCAGTTGGCACACTCTGGTGTGGAAAAGAGTAACAGCAATATACGAAAAACCACACCAACCATCCACTTATTCGGTTAAACCGAATAACAGAAACAAAAAGTTTATATAGCAAACGTGTTTTATGTTTGTGTATTACCAAATTACCTTTGTTATATTTGCATGATTAAGCTGTGATAGATGGTATGTAAGTAGAGAAATTATCTGTCATTCATAAAAAAGAGGTCAAGTACGAGTATATCACTCTCGGGGGATGGTGATAATCGACCGAGAAATTCCTTTTCAGGTAAAGGAAGGAATGCTCATGAGTAGATATATTCCTACTGAGAAAGGTAAGGTTGTACAAGAGGTAGGTAGGATTGATAAAAGAGATGTTAGGCAGTATCGACAACCAGCAAGCCTCTCCTACCAATCAGCGCAACCAAAGCCCGGACCTGAGGCAGTTCGCGAATGCTGCGAACCTGGCCAATGACTATGACCGTGATGATGCAGAGCATCATGACGCTGCACACACCAACGCTCCCGGAAAGAGAGTAATCGTGGAGGATCTCCTATCGAGAAAGCTTGGTATGCCTTCCATGGAGGAAGAGCTTATCAGGCGCGAACAGAGTCACGCTCAAACCGCACCTCATCCTCCAGCGACTCGCCATCCTGACGGATTCTATCCTAACCAGTATGGCGATGCGCCTGGAGTCTTTTTTCAAGGGCAATCACACTTACCACCTAAACCTGGAATGCCGTTAACACCAGCTGGCATGCTCTCTTCTCAATTCGACTTACCACCTCATCTGCCAGCTGGGCAGCATTCTACTTCATTCGGACAGCAGAATCTGAATCCTGGCTACAGCCAAGGCTATCCTACCTATCCAAATCAATACCCTAGCCAGCAGGCTTTTCCTCAGCAGACGCCGACGATGACGGCAGCTGAGAATCCTGGCCCTATGCAGAACACCATGCAGAATACGCCGCAGCAACACCATCCACAGCAACCGCAGCAACAGCCTGGTGCACCGCCGCAGGCACCGCCCCAGCAACAGGCTCCACAGCAACAATCTCAACAATACCAGCAGCCTGCGCAGCAGAATGCCCCTCAGCCAGTGCAGCAGCCAGCTCCTGTCATCGTACAGTCATCAGGCTCGATGGACATCCAGGACCTGCGCAAGTTGTCAGAGTCTATAAAACGCTCTTCTGGCATCACGAACCTCATCATGGAGCAGGTCAAGGAGCTGGTGGAGATAGACTCCAACCTGAACAACAAGATCAAAGAGATAGAGGTGAGAATCAACCAGCTGGAAGAGCAGTTCAACATCTTCAAGAAGACTGCCGACG
>CAZTOO010000144.1:0-3351 GCA_964615215.1 uncultured Methanosarcinales archaeon | reverse complement strand
CGGGAAGAAGAACGCGCATTCTATGAAGAGCAGGCGAGATTCTGGGAGAAGGAGAGAGAGAAGCAATATGCCCGTGAAGCAGAAGAAAGGCTCGCAATCGCAAAGTTCTGGATGGCATACAAAAAGAGAGTCTATGAACTGCAACAGGACAATTCACCCAGCGCATTGAATTTCGGATTAATCTAGGAGGAGATAAGCATGGAAGAAAGAAACGTGGTAGTGATAATGGAGAAGCTCGACAAGAGCTTGGCGATTCTGGACAATATCCAGAAGATGATGTCAGGGCAGAAAGAACTGATGGATGCAGCAGGCCCTAATGCCATAGAATACAAAGCAGTGTGCTCGCAATGCAAGCGTGAATGCATGGTGCCATTCAAGCCCAGGGACAACTGGCCTGTCTATTGCCGAGACTGCTATGCAATGAGGCGAAGATGATGGAAGAGGAAAAACCAAAGGAAGAACCGAAGCCAGAGCCAAAGCCCGAGCCAAAGCCGGCGCCTGCACCTCAGGAAACAGCCAGCGCAATGTCTCTCATCTCGAAGGCCACTGAAGCGGCAGAACGGCTGGAAGAGGCCAACAAGAGGATGGAGATGCTGATAAGGAAGCAGGAAGCCCTTGGAGTCGAACGGACTCTTGGCGGTACTGCTGACGCAGGCAGGCAGGTAAAGACACAGGAACAGAAGGAGATTGAATCTGCAAAGAAGATGCTGGAAGGGACAGGCTTCGAAGACCTCTTTGACGAGCCGAAGAAATAGCGGCCTACCCGGCACATGTGCCGCGGCCGCACGGTTAAGAGGCATCCAAAAATATCCCAGAAAGTGGCATCTTGAAAAGGGGGCGCCTCACTGGACACTGGACATGGACTCGTAGGGTTTATATACATGGGCTGCGTATAGATCCTCGTGGAGAAACCTCCACGGAGAAACAGAAAATGGCAACCGAAAAACAAGCGAAGATGTTAGCAGCGAGGAGCAAGGCTGCAGGAATCCCTTACGACTTCGAGGCCCTGCTCAAGCTGGAGAATGGGGATGTGGATAAGAAGCTGGCAGAGATCGCAGCCAAGACAGAGATCAGGCAGGCTGTCGAATCTGTCAAGGAAGCGCCGAAGCAAACCATTGACAAGATCCGTTTCGGCCTGGCCGCAAAGCTGGTGGTCCAGCAGTATAACCTCGACTGGTGCATCCAGGCGCCTGTGGCATTCACCGAAAAGGTCAAGAGCCTCTATGATGTCCTGATGCTGGCGGAAGCCGGCATTTCTTCTTCTACATAGAAACCTTTATATACCTGGACAGCGTAGAAAGTCCCTGGTGATTCAATGGCCAACGAAGCGATTATTGTCGAACTCTTAGGAAACAAAGGTGACCCTGTCAGATACACTGTAGCTGATGCTGATGCCATCCCAAAAGGATCAGTGATGGAACTGACAACACCCAGGACTGTTGTTGTCTGCACCGCCGTCGATAAACCTATCGTCGGAATTGCGGCATCCGAAAAAGTCGCAAATGACGGACAGACTTCTATCGCAGTCTACACTAACGGCATCTTCCAGCTGAAATGCGCAACAACCCAATGTGAGATTGGGGATGAAGTCAGCATGGCAGCCGGTGACAACACCATCGCCCTCGGCACAACTCTCGACGGAGAGAAAGGCTGGGCTGTAGGGTATGCTTTAGAGACCATCGCCATCGGCAGCTATGGCATGGTGAGGATAAGGAAGTAAAATGGCAGACTCAACCGGTGAAGCGGACCTGCGCGCAGAGAATTTCTCAAAGATTGTGAAAGGCTTCGCACTGCAGGAGTACAAGATGAAGCAGCTGTGCATGATAGAATCATCCGGCGCAGATACTGAGACATATTATGCTGAGACAGCAGCCGACCTCGTTGGCAAAGACACCACTGCTTCCGGGACTGTCAAAGGCGTGCCGCGCCTGGCAAACTTCCCTTATGGCGAAGTCACATGGACCAAGATGTCAGGCAGGAATGTCAAGCATGCCATGGAAGGAGTGCTCTCCTGGGAAGACGTCAAGACGAACAACGTCCCTATGATCGCAAGGACTCTGTTGAGGATTGCAAGAGCTGTCGCAAAGTCTGTTGACACAGACATAGCAGCCGCAATTGTCGCATCTGCTGGGAATACGACCGCAGCAAATGCCACATGGAACAATGCAGTGATTGCTGACAGGGACCCCATCCAGGACATCCTTGACGCAAAAAGCGAGATTGCTATCGACAACTACAACCCCGACAAGAACGGCTACCTCCTGGTGCATCCTACCAACTATGCTGAATTGCTTGGTAACGCCAACGTGAGGAATGCGGGGCAGTTCTACACTGACTCTGTTACAAGGAATGGGGTAGTGGGCAGACTGCTCGGCCTGACCGTCATCTCGTCCAACTCCGTCACTGAGGGCGGAGCGCAGGTGGTTGTGGGGAAAGAAGCCTGCACCTGGAAATCAGTTGTAGGCTTGACTGTCAAAACTATCGAGGACCCAGGCATCAAGTACACTATCAGGGCCTGGGAAGTCGGACAGATCCAGGTGGTCAATGCAAATGCCATCTGCAAGATAACAGGCGTCTAAGATGGCAGCAGATGTCATCCAGGCAGTGGAGATCAAGGAACTGCATCTCGAGAATGGTGCTATGAAAGTCAAGGGCCTGACCGCGAACGCCACAGCCAATGTGACCATTTCGAATGTGGCGCCTGCGGCTGTCGGCACTGCAACAATATCAGCATGGCTCGAGATTGATGTGGCTGGAGTGAAGTACTACATCCCCTGCTGGACGTGAAACTATGGCACAAGGAGACGTGGACGTACAGATTGTTGATGCAGACGCCGCAGCCATAGATGCGGCAGTGACCGCTATGAGGACGACAGCGAATGACAAATGGCTGATGTGCTCATCCGGAAACGGCATGCAGGTGATAATTGTCAACATTGAAGAGGCATAGATGAAACTATTTTTAGAGGAGGAAAGGGAACTCGATGGTGAGAAAGTGATTGTCCATATCAAAGAAGTGCCAAGTCATATTTCTGCAATCAAGGGAAAGACTGCAAATAAATGTTTTCTGCATCAGTGTTTCCACGACGAACGTCCCCTTCGTCCTTGCATAAGGGAGGTGATTTGATGGCAGCCGGTGCAGTCGAAGTCAATATCACCACCCCTAATGCAAAGAAAGGCAACACTTTCGACGGTGTGGATGATTATGTAGAAATCCCTCATAATGCTGCACAGCTTGGGGCTAATCTTGCCAATGGATTTACAATAAGCGCATGGATAAATACAAGAAGTGTTGGGGAAAGTGGAGGAAAAATTTTAGATAAAGCTACTACAACAGGTGGTGGCGATGGA
>CAZTOO010000143.1:0-3360 GCA_964615215.1 uncultured Methanosarcinales archaeon | reverse complement strand
CCGACATCAAACGCGGCGTTCGTGGAAAGGCCTGAAAGCACATCCAGCAGGCTTCTCTTGTCTACGTATTCTTTGTAGGCGACAGTGATGTTGAGGTTCTGTTCAAGGTAAGATGTCACTAATCTCTTCCCTCCCAGCGCATCCACCAGCCCCAGATCCTTTGCTTCCATGCCAAGGAATATCTGGCCTTCGGCAATCTCATCCATCACTTCAGGCGGTATGTCTCTGTTCTTCATCACATCATCCTTGAAGAACTGGTAGAGCAGTGTCAGTTCCCTGTCAAAAAGTTCCTGCTCCTCAGGAGACTGCTCCTTGAAGGGGCTTCCCATGTCCTTGTATTTCCCTTTTGTCATGTTCACATAGGTGACATTATATTTCTTCAGGAACTGCGCAAATTCAATGTACGCAGCATTCACCCCTATGCTTCCCACCACAGAAAGGTCGTCGGCAACCACATAGTCTGAGGCACTTGCCACCCAATAGGCTCCGGAAGCACCAACTTCCCTTATCCAGGCGACTGTCGTCTTGTTCGCTGCCTTGACTGCATCCACGATCTCCTTTGACGCCACTGGCGTCCCTCCTGGTGAATTGATTTCCAGGACAATGGCCTTGATAGAAGGATTGCTGTCTGCCTCTTCGATCTTCTTCACGATGGAGGTGCTGCTCGCTCCCTGGTCTGCCAGGAAAGAGCTTGGATTCTCGATAGTGATGGTGCCGTGGATAGGGATCAGTGCCACATTCCCATAGGATGATGAGAAATCGCTGCCTGAGAACATGAGGCTCAGCATGCCGCTGATGATGAAGGAGAGCGCAACCAGAATGAGCAGTATGATGATGAATCCTTTCCATCCTGCGCCTCTCACCTCAGGGACTTTATTCTGGACTGGTTGTTTCTTTTGTGCCATGAGCATCACCTTTTGATGAGGAGCGGATGTTCCACCACCACGGTCCTTGAGAGCACTTCAGACAGCCTCTGCTTGCTGGGGTTGAAGAGCATATAGATAGGGTCTATGATGAAGAGGAAGGAAAATGGGAAGAGCGGGATGAAGAGCATGTTCCTCACCAGCGCCTTGAAGAGGCCAATCCTTGACATCACCTTCTGTTTCGCCACTGCATCATCAACAGTGATGATATAGAGCCCGAAGAGCTTCTTCCCTAACGTCTGGTTGGTGAACCTCTCCATGAGCACGAAATACAGCAGCATCATGAACAGCATGGCAGACACCACTATGCTCAGCCTGTCAAGCGTTTCTGGATTCGACATGAGATAGGTATAGGATGCCATGAACGAGGAGAGAGAGTCAGTGGGGAGAGCCACCATCTTCACGAGAAGTGCCCTGAAAGGTATGAACAGGAAGAGATTGATGATGAGAAGGTCTGCAAGGAATGCCAGGAAGCGTTTGAGCATGTTTGCGCTCAGATAATGGGGCTTCTGTTTGGTTGCCTGGAACTCCTTCAGAGGATCATAGCGCTCTTCGTCTTTCATATGCTGCCTGTAATGCCGCTCCTTAAAAAAGTTTGCGCATAGAACTGTTGAGATGGCTTTTTCGGCGAAGAAGAAGAGTAAGCAAAAGACTTATAAACAAGGCATATTCATGGACAGGTATGGCTATGAGACGGCAGTTCAAGAACAAGGCGAGGAAGAATTCTAGGGGCAACGATGAGCAGCCGGAATTCTTCAGGGTACGCACACCTACGGGAAGGGAAGTGTTCGGACTTCTGGAACAGAGATATGGCGGCTCCAGGATGAGGGTCAAATGCCTGGACGGCATGACAAGAGTGTGCAGGATTCCCGGAAGGCTCAAGAGGAAGCTCTGGGTCAGGGAAGGGGACATTGTGCTTGTTGAGCCATGGGAGCTCTCAGGCGACGAGAAAGGCGACATCGTATACAAATACAGGCCGAACCAGGTCGACTGGCTGAAGAACAAAGGCTACCTCAAGAAGATGGAGCAGTTCGAGGAATTCTGATAGCGCTGATGTACCACAAAGAAAGCCTTATCCTAGCCGTTTGATGCATTTGTACGCTTCTGCAGAATCCCTGTCCTTGATGATGATGACAAATTCTGAGTGTGTGGAAACAACTTCGATGACATTGATGTTCTCCCACGACAGTTCTTTCAGGAAGTTGTAGATCACTCCAGGAGTCTCATGCGCCTCCTTCGGCAGGACTATGGACAACGCGCTCAGGTCAGAAACCTCTTCCACAATGTGCTCACCGCCCAGCATTTTCTTGATGTCCTGAAGGTATTTGATGTTGGAGATGAGAGTGACTTCAAAATTGCCCTGCGAGATGCTTAAGGTGTCGCCTTTGTTGAAATCCACTGCCTTGTAGAACTTCTCGATCTTCTCGAACACAGAAGGGGACTTCAACACTGTCAGGGCAAAAAGGTTGCTTTTGATGGAGACCTCTGCAGGTGCCAGCAGCGGCATCTCCCTGTCTGTCTTTGACTCCAGCTTGTCATGAAGCCTGCGTAAAGCCATCATGATGGCAGAAGCCTTGACCTCTTTCTTCAATTCTGTCTGGATCTCAGGCTGCATAAGCTCTGCAAGAGCAGCATAATTGACAATGCCTCTGACTAAAGCCTGCTGCAGATACGGCTTTTTTCCGATGATATTCTCCACAAGATGCGATACTGTGACCATCCTATTGAGAGGGGAATTTAACATCCTATATAAATTTTGTTATTTTAATAACATCAAGTTAATATATATGAAGAGAACTAAGAGTAGTTATCACATAGGGGGTAATATCATGGCATGCGGAGACGGAGGAGCATATGCACCTACATCAACATACTCAGCAGATAATTCAGAGCCTGTAGTAAGACCAATAAATCTCATGCCGCTAGGCGGCCCATCCCTACAGGGGACAAGCGTCCACATCGGGTATGAGATTAGCTATCAAGGTATGAAGCCACAAAAGGTCTATTTCGCAACAGGAAAGGACACTGATGGCAATGATTGGGGTCTGGACACTGTAATCCCTCCGGAATCACGCAACGGAGCAAAGATAATGCCTTACACAACCATGGAAGGAATCCTCAGAGAACTACAGGTGTAATCGCTTTTTCTTCCTCATCTTCCATTCTTCGAGCAGCATCAGGACAATAAGACCTGCAGCGCCTATGCTCACACAGGCATCAGCCACATTGAACACTGCAAAATTGATCAGCCTGAAATCGAAGAAATCTATCACATAGCCGTAGATGAACCTGTCTGCCAGGTTGCCCAAAGCGCCGCCGATAATCATGGCGATGAAATAGCTCTGGGGAAGTGTGTAGTTCCTGTAGAAGTAGAGCAGCACGACAATGATCAGTATCGAGACAACAGTCAGTATGCTGCCATGGCCCCTGAACATCC
>CAZTOO010000142.1:0-3386 GCA_964615215.1 uncultured Methanosarcinales archaeon | reverse complement strand
CCTCGTCCCACTGCACAAACTCTCTCACTCCTATATCAGAAAGGAAACCGACGATGCGCTGATTGTGGAGTATATGGCGTATCTCTGCCGGCGGCACAGTGTGCCTGTTCTTCGCGCTGCATATCTTCGCATGGTCCACTCCGAGCCGGGAGCACCACTCATGATATCGTTCCAGAGGAAACTCTTTCTCCTTCCCTGCTGTCCATGGAGACAGCAATGCATATATCCATGTCCGTGCAAAGTCTTCAAGGCTTTTGTACTCCGACGGAGTAAAGACCTTCACCACTGCAAAGCCTTGTCTGGTGTAGTTCTTGATAGGATATCCCCTATGTTCCATGTCTGTAAACCCCCTCTCTACAGCATCTCAGGGTTTCTCTCTCCAAGACTTCTCTCGGCTACCTGCCTCTACAGCAGCTCCTTCTTTACTTTACTGATGATCCCTTCTACAGAGAAACCCAGCTTCGTGCAGTTTTCTTCATACGTCCCATAGTTATGGATGAATGAATCCCCTATATTGAGAGATGCATACCTCACATTCTGGACATCTTTGCAGTATCGGAGTACATCATCGAATACGCCTCCATACATCCCGTGCTCTTCAATGACCAGGCATCTTTTCGTCTTTGCGACACTTCTCCGCACCAGATCAGCATCAAACGGCTTGATGGTGTGCAGGTAGATGATCTCAGGCGATATCCCCTGCCTCTCTAAGGTAGGGACTGCTTCCAGTGCAGTCTTGAGCTGGGGGCCGAGAGCAATCAGAGTCATATCTTTCCCTTCACGCACACGGATACCTTTCCCAAAGACAATCTGCTCTTTCGTGAATTCCACACCATGCTGATATTCAGGTATCCTGAAGAACTTTGGCATCCCATTATTATACACTGCCTTGAAGAGCGTGTTGAATTCCACAGGGGTGGTAGGATACATGATCTGCATCCCCTGCACGTTCTTGAGAAGGGCAAAATCATCATAGCAGTGGTGCGTGCACCCCAGCTTGATGTAGTCAAAAGCGCTTCCCACGGTGATGATGTTCACTCCCAATTTCTGATAGCCGAAATCAAGCTTTATCTGCTCGAATGAGCGCTCGACCAGAAAGGGGTTGATGGTATGTACGACAGGATGGAAACCCACTTTTGCCAGCCCTGCCGCCATGTTCATGATGGTAGGCTCACAGATGCCGATGTTATAGAACCTGCCAGGGCATGCTTTTGCAAACGGCTGAAGTATGAAATGGCTGATGTCCCCTATCAGCACGACGAGATTCTGGTCTTTCTGGCCTATTTCGAGCATGGTGTCGGCGAACTCCTGCCTCATCTTTTTCGTCATCGGAGCTCACCCTCTATCTTTTCCATCTCTTCATCAGTAGGGATCTTATGATGCCACTGACCGTGACCCTCTATAAAACTCACACCTTTCCCTTTTACCGTATTTGCGATAATGATCTTTGGCTTTCCCGGGGCTTCGAAAGAGATGCTCTTGAGCGTCTTCAGGATATCCTCCTCTGAATGGCCGTCTATCTCATACGTCTCCCATCCGAAAGCATCCCACTTCTCTCTCATGCAGGGGATGGGCAGTATCTGTTCTGTGGACTTGTTGTTGTCAACGATGAAACAGAGATTCCCCAGTTTCAGGTTTGCCGCTACCAGGGCAGTCTCCCAGGTCGCACCTTCATTGCTCTCTCCATCTCCAATCAAGGCAAGGACTTTATTCTTTCTCTTCCTGATCTTGAGGCCGAGCGCGATTCCCATGGCTGTCACCAGTCCGTGGCCCAACGAACCTGTGGATGCCTCAACACCAGGCACCTTCGTCGAGTCAGGGTGACCGCCAAGGATTCCACCCAGTGTGCTTTTAGTCTCGAGATCCTTTTGTGTGATGAAGCCATGCTTCTTCAGTATGATATAGAACGCTGCACATCCGTGTCCTTTGCTCAGCACAAAGTAATCCCTCTGCTCCCATTCTGGATTCTTGGCGTCATACTTCAGAAATTTACCGTAAAGGACAGAGAGTATCTCAACAATGGAATATGCACTGGGGATGTGCCCTTCACCCGCGCGCTTTATCAACTGCGCTATCTCTATCCTTACATCCTTATTGGGTACAGCGTTCTTTTTCATTTTTTCACCAGTCTAGGATTCCCCCATCTTTTCAGTAACAGACGCCCGCACTTAAAGCTTCTTCTTCCCTACGCCAACTCCCCAGATGTAATGGGCCATGGGAGCATATCCTGTATGCACCACTTCGTCGTTCATGGAGAACATGAACACATTCCTGAAATATCTGCTCATAAGCTCTTTCAGGGTCTTCTGGCTCTTGAGATTGATATGCTGCACCTTGCTCCTGTGGGATGCATACTCATTTGCGGTGATATTGGGGGTGCCTATGATGAACACTCCATCATCCTCAAGGCAGTTGCAGACATTCTTCATGAACGGTTCATCAAGGCCCTCATCAAAATGCTCGATGACGTCAATAGAATATGCTGCGTCAAACTTCTCCTTTGGAGATTCTTTGCAGATGTCAACCTTCTTAAATTCAATATTGGCAATCTTCTTCAGCCTTTTCCTGTCCCCTTCAAGAAGCCTCTCGTCAACATCTATGCCGACCACTTTCTTTGCCCCTTGCGCAACAATCGGTATGCCGAACCCGTCTCCACATCCCACTTCGAGGATGCGCTCTTTGCCCTCCAGCATCTTGGCGCAGAACTTATATCTCGAAAGCACAAAACACATATGTTTCGGATCATGCAGGAGACTGTATGAGGTCCATGGGCCTATCTCTATCGAATTGATGAACTGGTATTCTGTCCCTTCTTTGTATGCTTCAGCTTGTTTCTTGCTCATGCTCTCACTCCTTCAGTATCATCATATCTTCTTTTATCTTTTAGTGCTGCTCCAGTCCTTTTTCCAGATTACCCTTTGAAATCATTCCTGAAGCGTCGCAGAGTATACATATTTTGGTCAGTGGAGAGCTCCTTGACCAGTTTCCCATTCCTTCCTGGCTTCCAGCTGTCATGTACCACTGAGAAGTTCCTTCCTCCTGCCACGTTTTTTCCTTGCGTACAGATGAACTGAATGCATTCGAAGATATCATCCATACTCGTGCCTTCACCATGTTCGATGAACTCTTTTGTCTTCTCGTAGTTCTTGCCGACCTTCTCTTTTTCCTCACTCAACGTTTCATAATGCATCTTTGTCTTTGTCCACCCCGGCCCAATGATGGAGACCGTCAGGTCATTGTTTTCTGCGTGGAGCAATTCTGTCATCTTGATGAGCATTATTTTCGATATGGTATAGGCAGAATAGTTCAGGACAGGATTGTTCGTACCCCCGCCGGCGAAGAAGATTACTGAGGCATCCCTCTTTCTCCTGTAGGGATAGAGCCCA
>CAZTOO010000141.1:0-3397 GCA_964615215.1 uncultured Methanosarcinales archaeon | reverse complement strand
CTATAGGTGCGCAGGGCATGCCAGAACTGTGCTGCCCAGGTCTGAAGCCTATGGGAGGATGGCCAGGCGGTTATCATGGAGATTGTTCTCTTCCACCGCCCCCGACAGGACTCTCTCTGTGCAGCAATTGCGGCAATGAGATTTGTGATGCCTATACTGGGGAGAACACGTGCAATTGCCCAGAAGACTGTGAGTGATCGGCTGGCTGTCAACTCAAGGGGACGTGGCGCTTTCTGTCTCGATGAAACTAGGTTCTGTTCTTGTTCAAGAGCACCCTCGTGTACTCAGAGCGCAAGAGGATGAGGATGACTGCATCAACAGCTATAAAGAACAGCAGCAGGAAGGAGAAATGGAAGCTCACCCTGATAATCTGATAGCCTACAAAAAGGGAGAGAAGAATGCTGGGAAGAATGGACAACGAAGTTGGCGAAAAAAGAATTGGGATCCTCAGCAAGCTCCTCCTGGAACAGCCTCTCAACTATCTGCGTGACAGAATCTGAGGAGATAAAGAGCAGCACTATGCCAGAGATCAGCTCAATGATGCCGTTCATGCCCTTGAGAGCTATGCTTATCCTGAAAAAGAGATGTGTGAGAGAACTCCTATCCAATTGCATACAAAGAGGGAGAAAAACTGCGTATATAAAACAGGAGGTTCCTGAAAAGAAAGCACGTTTATGCCCACCGAAACCTTTAATAAGAGCCACATCCTAAAAACACCGTGCTCATAGAAAACATTCTGCTGAAATTCCTGCTTGTCATCTGCCTTCTCTTCTTCCTGCCGAAGGTAGTCAAACGCTTCCTTGACATCCCCTACCCTATCACCGAGATACTCCTGGGCATCCTCCTTGCCCTGCTGCTGCCTTCGTTCTTTGGTGTGGATGACATGATGAGCATCCTCTCCACGTTAGGCATCATAACCCTGTTCGTGTATGCAGGCATGGAAGTGGACTCGAAGTTCCTCCTCGCCAACAAGAAATTCTTTGTGGACAATCTGGCAAGGCATGTCCTGATATTTGCAGCAGTCACCTTAGGTGTCCAGTACTTCTTCAGCCTCTCCTTCCATATCTCCCTCTTGGTATCTCTTGCCCTCACCACACCCTCGGCAAGCTACATCCTCTCTACACTACATGAGACAGACAAGAGGATCAAGCCATGGATAGAAGGCAAGGCCATAGCAGGGGAGATATTTGCCTTGGGCCTGCTGGTCATCCTCCTGAGGATAGGCGACCTGACCATGCTCATCATAACTCTCCTGTGCCTCATAGCCCTCATCCTCATACTGCCCCTGCTCCTGAAATTCCTGTACAAGAAGATATTCAGCAGGCTGATAGGGACTGAATTCACGTTCATATTTATCGTGGCATTGTTGGCAGCATTCGTGACTGAATATCTCGGCATCCATTTCCTGGTGGGGGCATTCATCGCAGGAGTCGTCTCCAGAAGGTTCATCACCGGGCTTCTTGAGGACCAGTCCAACACCTTGAATTATAAGACAGCAGAAGCCATCAAAGGCAGCTTCTCCTATTTCTCCTTCACCTTCGCACCTTTCTATTTCTTCACAATAGGCCTGACCCTTAACCTCAAGATCTTCACCTGGTACAACCTCCTGATTGCTCTTGGCCTTGTGCTTGCCATAGGCATCATCATCGTCCTTTCCATCGCCACCCACAGGATAATGAGCCAGGGAGAGCGCATGAAAGAGGCATTCCACAGAGGAAGCCTTCTCCTTCCAACCCTGATATTCACGTTTGTGATAGCAGGCATACTCCTGAAAGAGTTCTCCATCCCCCAACAGCTCTACAGCATACTCATGCTCTACGGCATCCTGACAGCAGTGCTGAGCCTCATTCTCACAAAGATGTTTGAATAGCAGGACAAGAAAGTTTATATAGGATAAGCACGCAGGAAATCCCATGGCAGACAGCATGATCACCCAGGATACAGCAATCCAGAGATGCGTGAGGGAACTGCCGAGACTGAAAGGGATGGTGCAGACAGCAGACAAGCTCCCCTACCCATTTGTGCCTGCAAGCACTGACTTCTTCCAGGAGCAGTTCTACTGGGATTCCTACTTCATCATGCTGGGGTTGGTGGAGAGAGGCAGTGAAGGCCAGGAGATAGCGAAAGGCATGGTGGAGAATTTCTTCAGCATGCTGGACAGCCAGGGCTATATACCGAACAGCAATAAGAGCTATTCCGGCCGCACCCAGCCGCCATTCCTGAGCAGCATGGTGATGCTTGTCTACAGCTACCACAAGGACAGGAAATGGCTCGAAAGAGCATATGGCTATGTCATCAATGAATACCAGGACGTATGGATGAAAAAGCCAAGGCTCACCTCAAACGGGCTGAGCAGGTATTATGATGACAGGGAGGCTTTCAACAGGATATATGACCTCTCCTACGGCACCATGCAGGAATCTGGATGGGACAACACGCTGAGGTTCGGAGGCACACTCTCAGAGGATGGCACCCATGTCAAAAACAGCAGGATCATGAAGATATGCCCTGTAGACCTCAACTCTTTGCTCTACAAGTATGAGAAAGACCTTTCAGCCATGGCATCCATTCTCGGAAAGGCAGAGGATGCAGCAGCCTGGGAAAGGAAAGCAGAGAAACGCAGCATACTCATGAATGAAGCGATGTGGGACGAAGAAAGCTCCTTCTTCTATGATTATGACATGGAAAACCACACAAGGACAGAGGATAAGACACTCGCTGCCTATTACACCCTCTGGGCTGGCCTCCCCACACTGCACCAGGCAAGAAAGCTCAAGGAAAGTCTCGGAATCTTCGAAAGAGAAGGAGGCCTTACCACCACAGAAGAACGCCTTGGACATGAGCATATCCAGTGGGGATATCCGAACGGCTGGGCTCCCTTGCATTGGATAGTCATAGAAGGCCTGAAGAGATACGGATTCAGGAAAAAGGCAAGAGCGCTGACCTTCACCTGGCTGAGAAGATGTGCAGCAGAATTCAGCAGGTACGGGAAGATAGGGGAGAAACTTTCAGTGGTTGCCCAGAAGAGAAGGGTGGATGACAGACGCTATGGTGAGCAGGCAGGAACAAACTGGAGCATAGGGGTGTTTGTTGCGCTCTACAAAAGAGAATATAGGGAAGAGATGCTCTGAAACAGCAAGATATAAATAAAGACAACACCCCAGGGTGAATGAGGTGAATGCACATGTTCGCATTCTGGAAAGGTAAGGTTGACATCAAGCTCACACAATACAGTTTTGCTCCCGGAGACACCATAGAAGGAACACTCCTCCTGAGGCTGAAGAAGCCCCTGCCGGGCAGGGAAGTCAGCATAGAGATCATAGAAGAGGAGCATATCCGGGAGAGTCATGGCGGAAAGACCAATTACCGCACCCAGAAGGTGTTTGAGTTCAAGCAG
>CAZTOO010000140.1:0-3430 GCA_964615215.1 uncultured Methanosarcinales archaeon | reverse complement strand
CTGGTGCAATGTTCGAGCACGATATGAGTGAGGGCTATCCGTTATTGGCCACAAAGACAGTCCCTTTCAGGCTGGTCGCTTCTGAATTAGAATTCTTCATCAAAGGACTAACAGACAAAAGATGGCTTATTGAAAGGAACAATCATATCTGGGATGAATGGTGCAGTCCAGATAAGGTGAAATATGGGCATGACGAAGCTACGAAGACAAAGATGCTTGAAGAACGGGAATTAGGCCCTATCTACGGCTATCAATGGCGTCATTTTGGCGCTCATTATGAAAGCTTTGACAAGAAACCTACCGGAAAAGGCGTTGACCAATTGCGGATTGTTGTTGAAAGGCTCAAGACAGATCCCACTGACAGGCGCATGATAGTGTCTGCATGGAATCCTGTTGATCTGCCCAGGATGGCCCTTCCAGCCTGCCATTATGGCTTCCAAGTCATAGTTATCGGGGATAAGTTGAATCTTCTTTGGAACCAGAGGAGTGTTGATTCTGCTTTAGGGCTGCCGTTCAATATAGCCTCGTATGCATTGCTTTTGCATCTCTTGGCGAAAGAAGCGAAACTGAAAGAAGGAAAACTAGTGGGATTCCTGGCAGACACCCATATCTATCTTAATCATGTCTCAGGCATAAAGGAGCAGTTGAAGAGGAAGCCTTATGCATTGCCTAAACTGAAGACAGAGAAATTCACTTCCATCTTCGAGTGGAAATACGATGATTCTGTTGTTGAAGGATATGAGCATCATCCGAGCATCAAATTCGATGTGGCTGTGTGAGCAATGATAGCAATCGTTCTTGCGATGACGAAGAAGGGAAGGGTGATAGGCAAAGATGGCAAGATGCCGTGGGATATCCCTGACGAATTGAACCATTTTAGGGCACTTACAAAGAATAGTGTGGTGGTCATGGGCAGGAAGACCTATGATTCTATAGGACATCCATTGCCGAACAGGCAGAATATCGTTGTCTCAAGGAATGTCTCTGAGATTGAAGGATGTGAGGTTGCCACTTCTGTTTCAGAAGCTGTTGCCAAAGCAAAAAAGTACGGAAAAGACATCTTCATCATTGGGGGTGCCTCCCTTATCGAGGAGTCTTTCGGTGTTGCAGACACCATGCTGCTCTCTTTCATCAAGAAGGAGTATGATGGCGATACTTTCTTCCCGCAATGGGATGCGAAGATGTGGAAGATCGTGAAGAAAGAAGAGCATGATGGATGGGAGTTCGTGATGTTCAAGAAAAAATAGTCGTTTGATATCTCTGTTTTTGTCTTTCTCTCGACTTTTCTTTTGAGTTTAGTGCGGGAACGCTAAAAGCTTTTTGCGTTCTGAAGCCGAAAAGCTCCAGCAACAGAACTAAACTCTTCAGATTCGTCAGGAAAAGAAAGCAATCAAATATCCGCAAACCTTTTTAACCTCTTGGCTTTTTTCCTGTCTTATGCTCTCCGATGCAGCAAAAAAGGAACTGACAGACCAGGCATACAGGATTGTGGGCAGCCATAGCGCTGTCAAGACATGCGGATGGACAAAGTCCATGCTGAAAGGCGAAGGCGGCTGTTACAAACTGCTGTTCTACGGCATCCAAAGCCATCAGTGCATGCAATGCACCACCTCGATAAGCTGCGCCAACAGGTGCGTGTTCTGCTGGAGAGGATATAAGGCGCCGGTCTCAAAGGACTGGCGATGGGGTGTTGACGAGCCTGAGATGATACTGCCTGGCATGCTCAAGGCGCATCATTCCCTGCTGAACGGGTATAAAGGCAATGCTCACGTTAGTAAGGAAAAATATGCTCAAAGCCTTAATGTAAAACATGTTGCTCTTTCTCTCATAGGAGAGCCTATCATCTATCCTCGTATAAATGAGTTGATTGATATGTTTCACAAACAAGGGATAAGCACGTTCTTAGTCACCAACTGCCAATATCCTGAACAGATTAGGGAGCTGCATCCAGTCACGCAGCTCTATCTGAGCGTGGATGCGCCGAACAAAGAACTTCTGAGAGAGGTGGATCTGCCTGTGTTCAAGGACTATTGGGAGAGGATGGTGCAGAGCCTTGAATATATGAAGGAGAAAAAGCAGAGGACTACTGTCAGGCTGACGATGGTCAAAGGGCTCAACATGATTGAGCCTGAGAACTATGCGAGACTGATCATGGTGGGGAAGCCTGATTTCATTGAAGTCAAAGGCTATGTGTTTGTGGGTGCTTCACGACAGAAATTAAGCCTTGAGAACATGCCTCTGCATGAGGATGTGGTGGAGTTCTCGAAGAACCTATTGGAACATCTGCCCGAGTATGAGGTTGTTGCGGAGCACATCCCTTCGCGAGTGGTGATGTTCGCGAAGAAGAAGTTCAAGAAAGGCAAAGAATGGCATACGTGGATTGACTTTGAGAAATTCTTTGAGGTGGTGCAATCTGGAAAAGAGTTCTCAACCGACGATTATCTGAGGAAGACACCTGGCAAACTGGGGCTTTCAGGCAAAGGCACCAAGGACTATATCTCTCCCAAAAAGAAGAAGAGGATGGCAAGACAGAAGATGTCTGAGGCAGATGAGAACGCTGTTTTTGTGAAATAAGCCAGATTTAGGCCTCTCAATACGTTCACTTTAAAAACCCTGAGTGTTTTTCTCCCTTTATCAATGGCAGACTACCAGATTATCAAGTATTGCAGGGCATGCAAGAAGAGATTTGTCGTCCAAAAAGGCGAGTCTCATGTCAGCCTCTGCAAGAGCTGTGAGCAGGCTGCCAGGAAGGACACAAGGTGAGGAACAATGGATGGAACAGTGAAATTCTTTAACCACTCGAAGGGGTTCGGATTCATAAAAGCAGAGGACGGCAAGGAGTATTTTGTGCATACCACAGGGCTCAATCCCGGCGTGACTCTCAACGAGAACGATGCTGTCACTTTCGAAGTGGAGCAGGGAGACAAAGGGCCCAGGGCCACAAAAGTCGGGAAGAAGTGATTGTTCCCTTTCTTTTGCTTCTTTTTCTGAGCTTATCTTATCACTTCCCCCACCATATGGAAAAGCGCAGAATCAACAATCCTGACTTTCACTATCTTTCCCAAAGGAAGTTTCTGTTTTACGACAACCTGTTTATACGTCAATGTCCTGGCAATCATGTCATTGCCTTTCTTGCCCGGCTCGTCGATGATGATGCAGAGCCCCTTTCCGATATCTTTCGCGAACCATTCACTGCTCTGCTTCCTGAAGAGCTCTGTGACGATTCTTGAACGCTCTTTTATCACTCTGCCAGGCACCTGGGGCATCCTTGCAGCCTTTGTCCCTGGCCGCGCTTGAAAGCGAGAGATGTTGATGATCTCAGGCCTTGTCTCCTCAATCAATGCGACAGTGTCTTTGAACTCTTTCTCGGTCTCTGTCGGAAATCCGACGATGATGTGCGCCCAGATGAGAACGATATGGCGACACAAGA
>CAZTOO010000139.1:0-3452 GCA_964615215.1 uncultured Methanosarcinales archaeon | reverse complement strand
ACGAACTATCCGAAGAGTAAGCCTCTGTTGCTAGGCCGTCAAGCCTCGGGCAAAGAAGAAACTACCATCCCCACCGCAACCTTTATATAACACCACCTCTTTATCGAGCATATCATTCTAGGAGCGTCTCAGCGTCCTAGTGAGTATCCTGAAGGCAAAGGTGCATTCATCATGACGATAAAAGAGAAGGATTTTGTCCAGATTCAGTATACCGGCAGGTTCAAGGAAGGCAATGAGGTGTTTGACACCACTGACGAATCCCTTGCAAAGCAGCATAACTTATATGCCCCCAACCACAGTTATGGGCCTGTCACTATCTGCGTAGGCCAGCACTATCTCATCGAAGGCATAGACAAGCAGCTTATAGGAAAAGAGCCAGGAAAGAGCTATACTCTGGAGATAGAGGCTGAACAGGCGTTCGGCAGGAAGAATGGAAAGCTCATCAAATTGGTCCCTACAAAGGTCTTCCTGAACCAGGGCATCAGGCCTGAAGCAGGCATGCAGGTGCAGTTGGAGGGCACGTTGGCCACCATAAGGACTGTCAATGCAGGGCGCTCATTAGTCGATTTCAATCACCCTCTTTCAGGAAGGGATGTGGTGTATGATATCAAGGTCTTAGGCATACTTGCCACAGACAAGGATAAAGTCAATGGCATGGCAGACTTCTTCTTCAAAGGGAAGTCCCAATTGAATGAGTCGCATATTGCCACCATCTATGCTGAGCAGGAAGTGCCTGACGAGATGGCAAAGAACTTCAGGAAGAAAGTCCTGGAGCTCATCCCGTCAATAAAGGATGTGAAGTTCGTGGTGCAGAAACTCTCTCCTGGAGTGAAGATTGAGCCTGTGGAGAAGCAGGAGCATCACCATCATGAGCATGGGAAGGATCATGCCCATACTGCACCGGAGCACCACGAGAAGAAAAGCAAACATGTGCCTGAAGATGAGACTGTCAAGAATATGGATACTAAGCATCAGTCAGGATACAGGGCACCATGAATAAGGCAAAGAGTTTATATAGGAGTTTCACCACCTTTTTACCAAGCATAAGTGAGGTGTATTACGGTGGATGAATTCATAGCTGATGTTGATACTGAGGAAAAGGAGCTTGTCCAGGAGCCTATAGAACAGGAGCAGCCGAAAGTCATTGCCCCACAGAGCAAGGCCAATATCTATACCCAGCCTGTAAAGGTGCAGACCATGAGCCATAACATGAATCTCAAAGGCGTGTCAAAACACAGGGAGCATGAGCTTGACAAAGAGCTGGAGGCTATCCTCCACAAACAGAGCGCAAAGATCAAAGTGGTTGGTTGCGGTGGGGCAGGAAACAACACCATCAACAGGATTGCCGAAGTCGGCATCTATGGTGCAGAAACAATCGCTGTCAATACCGATGCCCAGGATCTGCTCTATACCTCCTGCGACGTCAAGATACTCATAGGCAAGGAGCTGACACACGGCCTTGGCGCAGGCTCCATCCCCAAAGTGGGAGAAGAGGCTGCAAGAGAACAGGAAGCTGAGATCAAGTCAAGGCTGACTGGCGCTGACATGATTTTCATCACCTGCGGATTAGGCGGAGGCACAGGCACTGGCTCAGCGCCTGTGATTGCCGAAGTTGCCAAAAAGTTAGGGTCATTGACAGTCGGCATTGTCACCATGCCGTTCAGCGTGGAAGGCCATAGACGATATGAAAATGCAGTTGTGGGGCTTGAAAAGCTCCAGAACCTTGTAGATACCCTGATTGTCATCCCGAACGACAAGCTGCTGGAGCTTGCTCCAGATTTGCCTCTCCAGACTGCCTTCAAGGTGGCAGACGAGATACTGACAAACTCTGTGAAAGGCATTGCAGAGCTCGTCACCAGGGCAGGATTAGTGAACCTGGATTTTGCAGATATCAGGGCAGTCATGGGTAACGGAGGAGTGGCCTTGATAGGCGTGGGAGAATCTGATACTGAAAACAGGGCAATGGAAGCTGTGGAAAAGGCAGTCACCAACCCTTTGCTCGATGTGGATATCTCAGGGGCAAATGGCGCGCTGATCAATGTCTCAGGAGGCCAGGACATGACGCTCCAGGAGGCAAAGACTGTGGTGGAAACCATCTCCCAGAAGCTGGATGATGACGCCAGGATCATCTGGGGAGCGCAGATACTGGACGACCTCACCAACACCATCAGGGTCATGCTCATCGTGACAGGAGTGAAAAGCTCCCAGATCTTCGGCGGCGGCAGAGAGGCAGTTGCTTCTGCAAAGAAGAAGAATATCGAAAGCGAACTTGGCATAGAGTTTGTCGATTAGACAGGTGTTGACACGTGGAACTGGAAACAGAAAAGACAGCATGGGGGAAATTCAAGAAATTTGTCCTTGAATGCAGGAGAGTGCTCATCGTGACCAAGAAGCCTACCAGCTTCGAGTTCAAGACCATATTCAAAGTGACAGGACTTGGCATACTGCTCATAGGATTAATAGGCTTCATCATAGCGCTTGTGTGGGAACTGTTCTAGAGGAAGTGACGATCATGGAAGAAAAGAAAGAGACACAAAAGGAAGAAGACACTGACACAACAAGGATCTACGCTTTGCGCACCACTGCCAACAGGGAAGACCAGGTCATGGACTTCCTGATTTCCCATATCGAAAAGAAGAAGCTGAATGTCTATTCAGTGATAAGGCCGCATGGCATGAGGGGCTATATCTTCCTGGAGGCAGAGACCCTTGCAGAAGGAGAGGCTGCAGCTTTCGGGGTTCCTTATGCGCGGGGCATACTGAAACAGCCTGTCCAGTACAAGGAGATTGAACACATGCTGGAGCAGGTCAAGAAAGATGTCAAGATCATCAAGAACGACATTGTGGAGATCATCTCAGGTCCCTTCAAGAGGGAGCAGGCCAAGGTTTCGAGAGTGGACAAGGCAAAGGAAGAGGTTGTTGTGGAGCTGCTGGAGGCTGCTGTGCCTATCCCCATCACTGTCAGGCTGGATGCTGTCAAGGTCATCAGGCGCGATTCAGACGAGCCTACCCATGAGGACGCTGATGAGGAAGAGCCTGAGCAGATGCAGAAGGATGAATTAGGCATTCTTTAGGCATTCTTTTTACCCTTTTTTTCTCTTATCTGCCTTATTGACGAATCCAAAGAGTAAAGTGCGGGTTTCTCAGCTTTTAGCGCTCAGAACGATAATTGCCCTTAACTCCAGGCCTACTCTTCGAAAAAAGTAAGGAACACCAGACCAAACCTACGAACAAGAACCCCTCCCATTTACCGAATCATGTCTTAATTAAAGCGATAAGTATTTATACTGCTTTTGCTTTACGAGTATAAAGGTTTAGGTTATAGAATGCTGTTCAAAGAGGTGTAAGCTAATGGGTAAAATCTCTGAGTATATCTCCACCCACAGGGATACGGGTAAGGTCTTTTTCAAGAAAGGCAGTCTTGAATTGAGCGTCAATGCTATTGTGATACTG
>CAZTOO010000138.1:0-3456 GCA_964615215.1 uncultured Methanosarcinales archaeon | reverse complement strand
ATATGGTCCGCCGGTATTCTACTTCCCTGACCATTCTCAGCCGCAATCTCAATGACAAGGTTCCTCCTCTCGTTGTAGTCCCTATCCTGGAAGGAGTCAAGGCTTCCTGCCGGTATCCTGAACCTGAAACTGCTCTGGGAAGCGTCGAAATCATCCGGAGCTTTCCATGTCTTCAGGACGTCAGTATCACTCTCGCCGTTTCCCCATCTCTCCTTGAGGGCAACACTCTTTATCTTTATGTCAGAAGATAGTTTAGAGACGTCAAATGACACATACAGCTCCTCGGTGTTCTTATTATCATTATCCACATAGATGCCTACAGGCTGTACCTTGAATGCATTCACTCTCACATCCTTAATCACATTGTCCTCTCCTGGGCGGTAATTGCTTCCCGGCTGGCCTATCAGCGTAAAGCTGTATCTCCATTCCTGCTTCTGGTTGTTGCACATCATCGCATTGGCAGTATCCGGAACTCCAGGACTTCTCTCCCTGTAGAGCGAATACACAGCAGTCATGGCTCTCTGCTGGATGTCTCCTTCCTGTATCTGGTTCGGGTCGAAGGTGACGGTCATGGTATCACTGCTGCCCATCACTGTATTCGGCATGCCCTTGAGCCTGACTATATAGGTGGGGTTCTCGCCTACGCATTCCAGAGCTTTTGTTCCTGAGCCTGCAGGAGAACCTTCCTCATAACGTTCCAATGGCCCTTCAACAACCATCTCATCGCTGTCAGGCCTGCTTTTGTTTGTCGGGTCCTTGAAGAGGCAATCTCCCACTGTCAGTGTATAGGTGAAGATGTTGCTGCCTGCTCCTGCTCCTCCAGTCCTTCCTATAGTGATTTTCACCTGCTTGATATCATCCTTGTTGGCGATGGTGTCCATCTCAGCAGTCAGCGTGCCTTTCAGGCCTTCGTTGGTGAACGTAGGCTTGTATTTGCCTGTGAAGCTCACAAAGTCAGTGGTCAGTGTCGGGGTCATGGCCGCTATGGAACTCAATTCGCTCTCACCTTCTCTGGTTATCTTGTCATACCTGTCCCAGAGCACGACATTCGCATTGTTGGGGTCCATGATTTTCAGCCCGACATACATGTTCTCAGGAGATGCAGATGAAGCGCTCTGCTTCCATATCCTTGTCCTGTAGTTGTTCAGAGGGTCTCCGAGATAATATGTTGCACCAGTGTCAGAAGGATCAGTGATGAACCGTGCGCATCCTGACTCTCCGAAATCATAGCTGCAGTGGTAAGACACGCTGGAGAGGTCAAACCCGCAGTCTGCTGGCGGGTTTCCTCCCATCTCGTCGATGTCTATCTCTACCGGTGTTGTCTGTATCTGTCCCCTGCTGTCCACCCATCTCATCGTGACTCTGACTTTGTCATAACGGACTTTCTCAGTGACCTGCTGGATGTATTCCTGGTTGAAGCTCTCAAGGTTCGCGAGGTTGCCTCCGTCTATCTTGTATTCCTTGAAGGCAGCGTTCTCAGGATGCGCGCAGTCGCATCTTCCAGATTCAGCGATGTCTGTCCCGCAGCTGTTGTCGTCGCTGCATATCAGCTCTATCTCATAATCCACATCAGAGCCTGCGATGATGTACACGGCGAAGTCATAGCTGAAGGTTGCCCATCCAAGCTGCGAGGGGTCAGAGCTCTGGAAGCGTCTGTGCGCAGGATAGATCACTGCTGTCGGAGGCACATTGATGTAGCTCTCGCTCTGTATCACAGTGTCGAAGTTCAGAGTCCAGTCGCCGGTGAAGGCGAAGATGCACACAGCATGCCACAACTTCCTCTCTGCAAACATCACCTGGTAGACATTGGAATCCCCATATCTGCCCTGGAACGTGTTCTGTGTGTCTGACTGCGCCTCGCTCAGGCTGTTCAACAACCCCCCTATGCCTGGCCTTATCACACTGTCTTTCTCGTCGCCAGCTGCCTTCTCCTGTATGCATTTGATGGCATAATAGATCATGTCGCAGACATACACGCTCAGCACTGCCTGGCAGACACCTGCATCGCCATCTCCTGTTATCAGTATCGCCTCAAAGCAGTTCTTCACCGCCTTGAGCATCTCCCTGTACATCCGGAGGTATTGTGTGATGGCGCTCAGGCACACAGACTGTATCGCCCGGACGATGCCTGAAGAAGGATCTATGGCATACTTGCTGTCAGCCTGCCCGCACATCAGCTCCCATCCGCGCTGAGGCATGATGCTAGTCCTGGAGGGGCTCCTCGTCCTCTGCACATATTCCTCATACGTGCTATAGCATTCGTCCCTGTCTTTCTCGAAAACAATCTTGATAGGCGTAATATCTCCTTGCATGCCTGCGATATTCTCCTGGTAGTATTTCCTCGCATCATTTTCCTTCTCTGGAATATTGAACACACCCATCTGTCGCAGATACTCATCTTCACGTGACTGCTTGATGTCTGTAGCATCCGGATAGAGATCCTGCACCACTGCTGATTGGTAGAGCACGCCTTTCTTCAGGTCAGCAGTCCAATAGCATGTCGCAGGATTCACAGGCTCTCTCATAGAGGTTGTCTTAGAATAATAAGACCCGTCGGGATTCGTATAGTATAGGCTTCCGTCTTCATCCACTCTCGCGACATAGACCTTCTGGGCTTTATCAGTATCCTCTGGATTAGTGGGGTCTGGCACAGTATAGTAATATTGCTTGCTGCTCTCATCATAGGTTAAATCCTTATTCTTCAAGTCGTCGCTCACAGTACCTTCTGGGAATCCAGATATATCATTGAGTGTAGAAACTCCACTCTCCGGAAGCGTTAACGGAGTGTATGAATAATCAGTTCTCACTTTCGGACACAGATCAGTATTGATAGGGTCAGCCCACGTAATCACATCCTGCTCCCTCTGGCTGCATACTGCCCCAACAGTCCTGCTGACCTTTGCCATGCCCCCGCAGCTTATCTTTCCTTCATCAATGAGCTCTTGTTTCTTGGGAGACAGGCATCCGGATTCCTGTAGCTCATCAAGTCCCACAGCGACGCTCTCGAAGGTCCTGACATACTCATCTTCGCAGCAGTTGTTGTTGATCACTGTAGGATCACTGGTAGAAGCACCCTCGGAATCAGGTGCAATCACTCTCGGCTCCAGAGCAATCTTGCAGTTTGCATCCTCCCCTGCTTTCTTATTCTGATAATCAATCTCCATATCGTCCAACAGATCCCTGTCATTGACGACAATAGCACCGTCTCCCATATAGCAATGCGACGCCACAGGCACTCCTTTCGCATTGATCTCCTTGATGTACTCCTGTATTGTAGGCGCAGCAGGACAGATCACCCTGTCGCACACCCACTGTACGCCTGACTGCATGAACCTTACAGTATCCTGCTTCTTGTCATAGCAGCTCTTACAGTTCTCTTCGTCATAATTGCACGTCTTCGGATTCACACCTATGCACGAGAAATGTTCCTGCGCCTTCATGAACATATAGGCGACC
>CAZTOO010000137.1:0-3504 GCA_964615215.1 uncultured Methanosarcinales archaeon | reverse complement strand
CACTCAAAAGACTCCTGATCTCGTCACTGTCTTTGATTTAATCCCGCCAGGATTCAGCCTCTATAGCAGTGACAATTTCCTCGGAAATATCTCCATGACGAACAGCACAGGCAGCCGTGTGCGTCCTGCATCAAACTCTAATCTCTTCCGCGCACTGACCAACGATAGCATCATCAGCGGGGCTTATGCAGGATATCGTACTTTTGCCATTGATATGGCAGCCCTTAACCACAGTTCCAACGGTGATACTGTTTATGATGCTTCACACGGTACTGCAGAGGTAGAGATATTCTACCAGATTAACGGCACAGGTACTTTCAGCAGCATACAGAATGCCTATATCTTAGGTGTGGATCCTATGCGCCTTGAAGGTGTGAGCGGCGGCAGGGCAATATCCAGCACATTCAGGCTGAGCAGCATCAGTTCAGCTTCCATAGAGCTCATACTGATATCAGTGACATGTGTGTTCACTGTCCTCATCCTCATCATGAACATCGTGCTGCTGACGAGAAGGCGACCTTAAGCATATCAAGACTAGACTTACATCTTTTATTTTTTAATGGGGGAACTATAGGTGGTTCATTCCTATACCGATTCATGTAGTCCGAAGGCCGAAGTTTTCTTAGAGTTATCTTTTTCCATTGGCCCTCCTTTGTGCCTTTCTCCCTCCCTTTCTCTCTCTTTTGTATCCTCATCTTCATTTTTTTATTCGCCAGTTTCCGATTCTTATACGACAAACAGAAAAGAAGCAAGAGCATCTTCAGGAACCTGCTTTTCGCCGTTCCCTTCATCGTCTTATGTTCCTTCTCATGACCTGGTTTCCTTTACCCCCATTAAGGACCCAGGACACGATATCATGTTGCGGGGTGGTCTATGAGCTAAAACTTTCGGCATCTATGCTTATTGTACGGCAGAATGGGTTGGGTTAGGCCTTATTCTCGCTACGTGAAAAAAAGGGGTGATAGAGATAATTGAGTTAGCAGTAGGCAGTATAGTTACTGCTAGCGTTAGCTCTCTTCTTTTTTTTATCGACGAGTTTCCGTTTTCTGAAGGTACAAGAAGGGTGCCTCATGGATAGGCATTCCCAGGTGAGGAACCTGAATCTTTTCCTGGCAGTGTTCCTGCTCTTCATTGCCTTTGCTGTGGTGCAGGTTCTCTTCCAGAGCAATGTCAGGCTGACGTATGCTGAAGAGGGGAACTATTCCGCAGAAGGCAATGTCTCGGAAGAAGGTATGGCAGTGGATTCCTCTTCTCAGGCAGGATCATTCTCCATGCTGCTGACAGACAAATCAGTGTATCATGCCTCAGAGCCTGCCATCATTACCGTAACCTCCAATCTCACAGAGGGAGAAGGTTTGGTGAAGCTCTACAATCCATTGGGGCTGCTGGACTGGTTCAGCATGGTGGATTTCAGCCAGAACAATGTGAGCGGCGCCACTGACAACGAAAGCAGCCATGAGTTCAACTATACCTTCACGTATTCGCAGGAGAGCCAGATCCTGCTGGGGAACTATACAGTGCAGCTGCTGATTGACAACGTGTTGCTAGGGAATGTGACGTTTGAGAGAGTGTTTGACGAGAGCCTGGTGGAGAAGCCTGTGCTGAACATGAGTGTATCCCTCACAACTGATAAGGAAGCATACACTGTAAGCGAACCTGTCCTTGTATCTGGTGCAGTGACTTCTGAGCACAATGCCACACTTGACCTTTCCCTGACACAGCCTGATAATTCCTCCTCTTTGCTTATGCAGATGAATGTCAGCACTGGTGTGAATGAATTCAACTACACCTATCTGAGGGAGAGCCAGATACTGCTGGGATCATATGTGCTTAAGGTAGTGTATGGTGATACTCTCCTTGCGAAGCAGCCTTTTAGCGTTGGTATGCAAGGCATGGAACCTTATGCTTCGCCATCCACGCAGCCCCTCTTACGAAACGCTTCCCTGAGGAACCATCTGGGAGAGGAGAGACCTATCGTGGTCTCAGTTGAAGTGCCAGGCAACATGAGTGGTGCGTCTTTCCTGCCCACAGGAAGATACAACCTCTCCATGAACATCACAGATTCCCTTATCAACTCCATTTCAGTGAGAGATGCTTATCTGGATGATAACACCAGCGTACTGTTTGAGATCGATGAAGGCCTGAATGTCTCTGACTATCCAAAGCAGAAGTTTGACAGGCTCTATGCCATCAATCCTCTTATCAATTACACGTCGGCAGATGTCACTCTTACTGCTGTCTCCAATGCGTTGTTCAAATGCAAAGAATGGGATTTCGCAGAGAGAGCATGCGGCGGCAAATGGGTCAAGCTTATGGAGTTGGTGCCTGGCCAGAACTATACGATTACTCTGACACCTGATGATCCTGGATTTGGGGAGGGGAACATCACCATCATCAATGTCCAGAGCTATCCTGTGGTGGGAGGCAACTGGGAAGTCAGATTCACTACAGAAGGCACTGCCAATCTCACCATCACTGCATTCAATGGAACCACCTGGAGCGATGAAAATGAGGATCATGACCTGAAGTTCCTTGAAGTGAGATGCGGAGAAGTAGTGCAGAACTACACCTGGGCGGATAATGGGCCTGAGAACAGCTCTGTGTTCATCGAGAACTATTACTGTAATGAGACAGGCCATGAGACCAGCAAAGTACTCACTTCAGGCAAACACACCTTACGGTTCCAGTTTGGCGATGATGTGGAGTATGCCTACAATGCTGCAATGGCCTGGTGGAACACCAGCTGGCAGTATAAGATGCCTATCAATGTCTCTGTATCATCGGGAGTGACTGAGCGTAATTTCCAGGTCAGCATCTTCCTCAACTCCGCAAGAGTGGGGCCACACTGGAACTGGAGCAATGAGTGCGTAGGGGGCAATCTCACCCGTTCACGGTTTATCAACAGCACTGAAACAGGCGTCCTTGACCACTGGGTAGCCAATTGCAGCGTCACCGGACAGAATATGACAGTATGGGTTGAAGTGGACTCCAACATCACTGCAGCAGGAAACATCATCTATCTCTATTACGGGAATCCTTCTGCTTCAGGGCTAAGCAACGGCACTGCCACTTTCGACTTCTTTGATGACTTCTCAGACGGCAACCTCACTGACCAATGGACTATCGATGCTGAGAACACTGATGCTGTCAACATCACCGGCGGCTCATTGAAGCATTTCCCTGACTCCAGCCAGTCAAAGAACATATATTTCGACACCCGCATAATCACGACAAGCTATCAGATGCTGAATGGGATAATAGAATATGATGTCTACCTTGCAGGAGCTGCCAGGATAATCAGCCAGGTCGGATTCAGGGTCGATTCACTGAACTTCACCAACGGCTATGCATGGAGGCTGCAGAACGGCGGCAGTGATGGCGGATGGTTCGAGTTTGCCAGCGGCGCATGGCAATCCCGTGGAACAACGTATGGTGATATCTCTTCGGGCACGTGGTACCATGTCCAGTTAAATGTCTCTGGCAGCAATTATGACGCCAGTGTCA
>CAZTOO010000136.1:0-3541 GCA_964615215.1 uncultured Methanosarcinales archaeon | reverse complement strand
CCTATGCCGCCTCCATCAAACGGCCCCCCCCCAATGATGCAGCAGCAGAGGATGGGAATGCACACACCCCATGGCTCGCCATTGCCTCCTCCGGGACCTATGCCGCCTCCGCCTATGAGGAAGAAAAAGCTGTTCGGGAAATTCTAGGCAACCACCATGATAGCTGACACTGCCAGGAAGCAGAACTATGAAAGGCTGAAGCAGGCAGCAGAGCGTGTGAAACAGCAGCTCCAGGATCCTGACTTTCCCATCCTGGAAGCAAAAGAGGATTCTTTGGATGAGGCTGTCGAGAGGAACGACACGTTGGTCAAAGGCACAAGGCTGGCCAGGCATCTTCTCAGGAATTACGCACATATCGCAAAACGTTCTGCCATAAGGAAAGAGATAGCGAAGAACATCCCGAAAGAAGATATCCCTCCGCCAATCTCAGAGGAGAAAGCAGCAGAGCATCAGGCCATACTCACTGAATTTGAGGAGAGAATCCTCGGCATGATTGAGAGCAAGCAGCAGCCTACAGATGCGGAAGAGACAAAAAGGATGCTCCGGCAGATGTATGAGAAAGTAAGCCTCCTTGAGGATGACCTCATCCATTTCGAGAAAGGCATGGCCTATGATGTCAGGCCCCCAACACATCTGAACAACGTCTATAAGAGCCTGGCGTATGTCAAGACAAGGATCAGCAGGGCGATGCAGAATGCAGAGGCCCAAAAAGGGCGCCATGCAAGGCTGAAAAAAGCGAAAGCACTGCCGACAAAAGAAGACATCTCTGCAAAAGGCAGCTATAAGCATGACAAGAGGCTCATGACAAGACAGAAGCCGAGATTTGCTGTGAAGCACCTCACGAAAGAGCGCCGGAAAGAGCTCGAGAGAAAGGTGGGAGCTGCTGTTGCACCGGCCCAAGAGAAGAAGGAAGAGAGAAAAGTTATCATAGCGCCTGAAGAGGCAGAGCAGCTCAAGAGAAAAGAGCTGGATGAGGCAAGAATCAGGGAGCTGGAGAGCAAGATAAACCAGACGTTTGTGGAAGAGCCTGCATCAGCAAAAGAGCCTAGGGCTGCGCAGAAATCCCACACATTTGAGAGAGAGGTCAAGCAGAGGATAGCATTCGAGCATGAAGACGAACAGCCTCAACAGGAAGAATGGAAAGTGCTGCCTGTGCCGGAATCTGCTGTTGAACAGAAGCAGGAGATTGAGAAGCTGCCCATACAGCCGATAGGCAAGAGACGCATAAAGGAGCTGGAGAAGAAAGTGCATAAGCAGGTGCATAAGGCCCAGGAGGTCGCCAGACTGCGGGAAGAGTTCTTCAGGGCAAAAAACGTGTATGAAGAGCTGCTGAAACAGAAGAATCCCAGGAAAAGGGAGATAAAGACAGTGAAGAGGCAGCTTGAGAAGATTAAGGGAGAATTAGTGCATTATACCTAATACTTCCATCGCTCCTTCAGTATCTTCAGCTTGTTCTCAAGCGCTTTCTCGATATCTACCCCATGGATGTCAGCCACGCATGCTGCTGTAAAGATGACATCAGCAACCTCATCAGCGAGCTTTTCGTCTGAAATGTGTTTCAATTTCTCCTTCCTGACCAATCCGTCTTTGGTGATGATGGCATCTGCCAGCTCCCCAACCTCTTCCTGGAGCTTTACCATGATAGGATAGCGCAATTCCTCCCTAGACTTATTGAACGCCTTGCCGAACGCAAGATTGTTCTTTTTCGCATGCTCTTTTATGACAGTGACATCCATGAACATCTACCCGTGCGTATAGTAGAAGAGCAATCCTTCCTTGTCCTTCCTGTCCAGCCTGACAAACCCGAACCTTTCCAGCTGCAGGGAACTGCCTTCTTTTACTGAAGCCAAAGTCTTCTCTCCAAGACCTGAGATAGTCTTCCCGTCAGGCATGAGCACCTGCACCTGCACTGCATCATCAGAGACAGGAAGCCAGTGGATGATTTTCTTTCCTTTATCCTTATAGTCTTCATAGGCTGTGCTCACGAAGACAAATTCATTGCCTTCTCTCCTGAAATTCAGGCAGTCCATGAGACGGAAGAGGGTGCCCTCTGCCAGCTTCATGATGTGTTCATAATCATCAGAGGCAAGGAAGAACTCAGAGCCAGTCTCGAAAAGCCTGCCGCCATGCTTGTTGTCCGGATGCAGGTCAAGCTCGACCTTAAGGGAAGGAGCATTCTTTACAGTCACTTTTCTGGGATCTTTCACAAAGAAATACCTGTAAGCCACAGGATCCAGGATCTGCTTGTTGAAGGAATTGATGGTCTTGAAGAACTCTTCCATAGAGACTGTCTTGTCGTTTTTGGTGACTCCCACTTCAATTGCATATTTCCTGAGCGCTGCAGGCTGATAGCCTCTTCTTCTGAGAGCTTTCAGGAAAGGTATTCTTGGATCGTCCCAGCCAGTATAGGTCCCATCTTCGATGAGCGGCCGTGTCTTGGAGCATGAGACATCAAAGCCTGTGAAGTTGATTCTTCCCACACTGATAGCAGTGGGAGTATGCACACGGAGAGCCTCATGCATCATGGCCTGCCTTTTGGCATTGTCAGCATGGTCCTTCCCCCTCAAGGTATGGGAGATACACATATCGGCATCATCTATTGCTACTGAAAAATTCATGAGCGGCCATACTCTATATTTCTTGCCCACATGCACATGAGGAGTCTCATTGACCCTCAATAAGGGGAAGTCCCGCATGGCAGGATTCGGATTCTTGATATCAGTCTTGAAACGCACCACAGCTTCTCCAGGCGCATAGCCTTTCTGGAAAACGAGCATCTTCTCCCATCGCAGCAACTGCTTTTCCGGTGAGAGGTTCCTGCAGGGGCATGCAACCTGCTCATCCATGCTCTCCTTGAAATCCTCAGAGTCGCAGGTGCACACATAGGCAAAGCCCTCTTCAATCAGCCTGAGAGCATACTGATAATAGAGCTCCATCCTTTCAGATTGTAGGACTATCTGCTTGATGTTGCCTTCGCAGAGCCATTGCGCATCTTCAGGTATAAGGGCATAGGAGTCTTCAAACACATTCTCAGGATTGGTGTCTCCTATCCTCAGAATCATGTCTCCCCCGTACATCTTTGCATATTCGTGGTTCAGGGAAAGCACATATGCATGGCCGATATGGAGAGGTCCTGAAGGCGAGGGTTCAAACCTCATCACTACCTTCTCTCTCTTATCCATATCAGGCAGCTCTTTCAGGCCTTCTTTCCTCTTATGCTCTACCTGCTCTCTGGGGCCGAATTCTTCCAGTCTCTTCTTCTGCTCATCAAGGGAGAGCGCATTGACTTCATTCACTATTTTCGCAATCTCCTTATGCACAGAAGGGTCTTTTCGCAATTTTTCATATTTGCCGAGAATCTTGCCCAGGATGGCGCCTGGATTTGCTTTGCCCTCATATTTTAGGGCATTTTCGAGAGCAGCAGCATAGATTTCATCCTTGACCTCTTGTTTCAGCTTCATAGCCATCCCTGGACAAATAATCAGCCAGATAAAAAAACATTTTGAAAACAAACTTCCTGATTTTGATTTAATTATATTGG
>CAZTOO010000135.1:0-3542 GCA_964615215.1 uncultured Methanosarcinales archaeon | reverse complement strand
ACTATGAACGTGACTGTCCGTTGGTACAACAACTCTGTGTTATGGCTGTCCGAAGCCTTCAACAACAATTACCCCAACGGAACGCTCTTCAATGCCAGCCTCAACCATGCAAACACGAGTGTGGGAGAGAAGTGGTACTGCAGCATCCAGACGAATGACAGCTTCAATGTCAGCGGCTGGGGCAATTCCTCCAACCTCACCATCCTTGCAGGCCCCTGGCCCATACTGAACTACACCTCCCCCACACCCGCAAACAATTCCAGGCAGATAAACAACAGTGTCGTGATTAACATCACCTTCTCTGAACGCTGGCCTGATTCCTGCACGCTGGAATGGAACCTCTTCAACAACACCAACATGACTGTCAGCGTCATCAACTCGACAGACGGCTACTGCAATATTACAATGCCGACAATAGATGGCGTCACGTACAATTACACTGTCTACATGAACAATACCGCGGGATATTCCTCTTCCTTGCACTATCAAAACTTCACCGAGAACACCAAGCCGAACATCACTTCATTAAGCATCATACCGGTGCCTGCCTATACAGACAGCACCCTGACATGCTCACATATAACCAGTGATGATGAGGGAGACTCCATACTCGTGCGGTACAAATGGTTCCGGAATGGGACTATCCTTTCTGGAGAAACCTCATCATCTCTTGGTTATACCCTCTTCAACAAGACGCATAACATCACTTGCGAAGCAACTCCCGACGACTACTACGAGAACGGCACAGCAGTGAATGCCAGCATCATCATCTCCAACAAACCTCCCACATTCTCAGGTTCTATCCCTGACCAGGGCTGGACAGTCGGCGGCGAGCCCAGCATAAATCTGGCCAGCTATTTTACCGATGCTGACGGCGACTCCCTTACCTATACCTACACTATCACTGGGGGCTCTGGCATCAGTGTCAGCATCGTAGGTGCCACAGCGACCTTTGACGACGGAAACACAGCAGGCTCCATCACGCTCTACTTCACTGCAAATGACAGCTCCAATACCACCAACAGCAATACACTCACTGCCACAGCTACTTCCGGAGAGGAACCGCCCCCGCCCTGTTTCCTTGCTGGAACGTCAATCTCACTCCCTGACGGAAGGACTGCTCCGATAGAGACGCTCAAGGAAGGCGACGTTGTGCTTACGTATGATCCAGGACAAAAGAGATATGGGGAGGGAACTGTCCTCAGGACCTTCATCCATGAGGCAGACAGCTATCTCGTCATCAACGGCAACATTAAAACCACTCCAAACCACCCCTTCTACCGTGCTGCAGGAACCGGTTATGTGTGGGCGGCAGCAGGAACACTCAGGATAGGAGACTCCCTGCTCACTTCACTTGCCATCCCGCAGAGCGTCTTCTCCCTGGAGACGGTGCCTGAAAAAGCGACAGTCTACAATCTCGAGGTCTCGCAGGACCACAATTACTTTGCTAAGGGTGTCCTTGTCCATAACAAAGGTGAATGTTTCTCCAATGTCACGAATTGCGGCGGCTGGGGCGTGTGCGTCAACGGATATCAATCAAGAAGCTGCAGCAATGAATGCGGCATATTCTGGACAGAGACGCAGTCATGCCAGATGCCGTGCACGCCATCCTGGCAGTGCAATCCCTGGGGAGAATGTGTGAACGGACAGCAATCAAGACTATGTACGGATGTCTTATGCAATCTTCCTCCCCGGACAGAGACACAGTCCTGCTGCGTCCCGCAGTGGAGCTGTGGGGACTATGGGGCATGTGTTGGAGGCCAGCAGTCCCGCATCTGCTCAGACACAGCGTGCAGCACTCCTGACAGGACAGAGACCATCTCGTGCTGTGTCCCCAGCCCCTATTGCGGCGACTGGGGTCCATGCAGCGACGGCAGCCAGTCCAGGACATGCAGCGACGGGTGCGGGAGCCAGCATACAGAATCCCAGTCCTGCAGTGCATTCATCGAGTGGTTAAGGCCCCCTCAGCCCGACGAAGAACTCAATCCTTTCGTCTGCAGGAACATCTCCAGGACAGAGATCAGGAAGCTTGACCTTAAGCTGCTCGACATCGCGAAATTCAGGCTGCCCTTCGGCTATGAGGTTATCGCAGGGCCGTTCCAGTTCGACTGCAAGGAAGGGGACATTGTGGACACCACCATCAAGGTGCCGTATTATTTCACTGACGTCAAATCCCTGAAATGCGAGGGAGACGACTGCAGCCCCTATGTGGCTACGAGGGTGAATGAGATCATCTGCGGCAATGAGACCCAGTCGGTGGAGAGGGAGCTGGAGTATGTGGAAGAGCAGGTCTCCCAGACCTCTGTTGTGCTGGTGAACCAGACGACAGGGGAGGAAGGCAACGCCACAAACTATACACTTTCGAAGTCTGTGGCAGACCTGCATCTCCTTGAGGAGAATGCCTCTCTCCCCTTTATCATGGACAGGCCTTCAATCAGCGTCGTGAAGCCTGCGAATGCACAGCTTGCGGCAGTCAATGTCGTCGCTGCCTATTTCAACAGCAGCCTGTTAGACCAGAGACCTCACACAGTGAAGCTCACTGTCCCCTATCCTGTGCTTGAGGATGTGGACACCGATTCTTTGGCGCTCTATGCCTACAATCCTGAAGGCAGCGACACACCAAAAACCAATGAAGAGGCCAGATGGGTGTTCCTTGGTGGAGATATCGACAGGGCAGCCCAGACCATCACCATCACTCTCGGAGACCTGCATGCCTACCTGCCGTACTATGAGGACTCCCAGCTCGTGTTCGGGGTGGTGGGTGTCAGATGTATCGCCTGCAAGAACCCTGTCTTCACCAAGATATATGATCCTGGCTCAAGGGATGCAGTCATCATGGTGCACGGCTTCGGGAGCTCTCCTGCCACTTTCAACAACTTGGTGAATGACTTCAAGCTGGACGACAGGCTCTGGCAGCTCTGGACCCTCGCCTATCCTGGTTCAAAGACCATTGACGAGAATGCGATAGCGTTCGCCAACCAGCTTGAGGCGCACCAGAAAGAGTATGACCATCTCTTCTTTGTGGCGCACAGCATGGGCGGACTTGTCACCCAAGAGGCCCTCCAGTACGCCTACAAGCAGAACAAGATTAATCCAGGCAGCTACACCTTCGTGGAGAAAGTAAGGAAAGTCATCCTGTTGGGCACTCCCAACCAGGGCACTCCTGGCATCGAGCTCTACAAGAATCTCTATGCCAACCTCTTCTTCACCAAGGAGAAGGATGTCACCCTCTTCGACGTGAACAGCGTAGGCATGAAAGAGCTGACTGAAGGAAGAGTCATCCAGAAAGTGCCTGGTGTGCAGTATTTTGTCATTGCAGGCACCAAACCCTTCTCATTCGATTTCCTGCTCTTCAAAGTAGGCACAGAATCATTGTTCGAAGGGAAGGAGAATGACGGCATAGTCAGCACGCTCAGCGCCAGATATGTGGGCGATGGTGAGATCAACAACACCTGCCGTGACTATTGGGAGGTGGATGTGACCCATACTGAGCTTCTGGTGCATCCGCTCTCGAGGAGGATCATCGAGTCCATCCTTGCGGC
>CAZTOO010000134.1:0-3546 GCA_964615215.1 uncultured Methanosarcinales archaeon | reverse complement strand
TGCGGAATTCAACCTGCCGGACTATCTTCTCGTGCACGGCTTTTTGACTGTCAACAAGGAGAAGATGTCAAAGAGCAGAGGCACGTTCCTGCTGGCAAGGGACTATCTGAAGGTGCTGGACCCTGAGTATCTCAGATTCTACTATGCAGCAAACCTGTCCAGGAAGATGTCTGACATAGACCTTGACCTTGGGGATTTCGTGAAGAAGAGCAACACAGAGCTGGTGGCGAACATATCCAACTTCTGCTACAGGGTGATCAGTTTCATCAACAAAAACTTCGACGGGAAGACAAGCAGCTTTGAAGACAGGAAGATCGAGAAAGAAGTGCTTGAGAAAGTGGAGAGTGTGAAGGGCAATTATGAAAAACTGGAGTTCAGGGATGCTGTCAGGGAAATCCTTGAGATCAGCAGCATAGGAAACAAGTATTTCCAGGAGCATGAGCCGTGGAAACTCGTCAAAGAGGATGCGAAGAGAGCACAGGACATCTGCACGGTATGCGTGAACATCTGCAAGGTACTGGCCATCACCCTGAAACCCATAGTGCCGAAGAGCGCTGTTCTGCTCGAGAAGCAACTTGGTGTGAAGGACCTGACGTTTGAAGATGCACTGTTTGATATGCACAACAGGAAGCTCGGGAAAGAGGCAATACTCTTCAGCAAGCTCGAGCAGGAGCAGGTCGACAGCCTTATTAAGAAAACTGAAGAGGAGAAGAAAGAAGAGAAGAAAGTGTTCGCTCTCCTGCTGAAAGTGGGGAAAGTGATTGACATCAGGGACCATCCGAATGCTGAGAAGCTCTACATACTGAAAGTGAAGACTGACAGGGAGATACAGCTTGTTGCAGGGCTGAGGCAGCATATGAAGAAAGAGGAGATTCTCGGCAGGAAAATCATTGTGGTGTCAAACCTTGAGCATGCGACACTCAGAGGCTTCACCTCAGAGGGAATGCTGCTTGCCGCTGAGAAGGGCGGAAAGATAAGGCTGCTTGAAGCGCATGATGCTGCTCCAGGAACAACAGTGTCTGTTGAAGGGTATGAGAGCTCTTCAAAACAGATATCGTTCAGGGAATTCCTGACTGTGAAGCTGGAGAACAGAGGCAGACAGGTCTATTTCAAGAGTTCTGCACTCAAGGCCGGAACAACAACCATTAGCGTGGATATCGACGATGGCGCAGAAATCAGGTAATCTGGTCATACCGGACTGGTATCTCTGGACAGTCATTGTATTGAATCTCATCTCTGCCATTGTGGTGTTTGTCAGCGATGCCATGACCGCAAAGAGCCAGGCATGGGACTATTTCCTGTACGGCTATACGTTTGTGGTGTTCTTAGGATGGCTGCTGGTGAACATCGCCATGCTCCTTGAACTAAAGAAGAGGAAAGCAACACCCGTCAATTATCTCCTGCCGGGCTATTATATCATCTTCATGCTCGCGTATGTTGGCTTTGCCTATCTCATGACATACAGGCAGCTTGTCGTTCCTGAATCCTGGTACAATGTGTTTGACATCGCGACCAGCTTCCTTGAGGTGGCTGCTGCCATCATCTTCCTGGAGATGAAGAAGCACCAGCTGCCTGAGAAAGAGAAGAGAGAGGAAAAAGCAAAGGGAGAGCATGATGAGGTGAGCGACGAGATCGCACGCATCAATGAGACTGTAAGACGGTATTCTACGGAGAAGCCTGCGATAGAGAAGACAAAGAAGCAAAAGAAAAAGAGAAGATGATCAGCTGATAGAGACTATTTTCAGACTGAACTTCAGCTTCTTCCCTGCCAAAGGATGGTTCAGGTCGACAGTGATCTTTTCCTCACCAATTTTCTGCACCAATGCAGGGAACACCATGCCGTTCTGCATCTTGAGGTTCACCCTGGCTCCAGGCTTCAGCTCTGCTCCCTGGAACAGCTTTTTAGGAAGGTCAAGGATGAGCTTTGCATTGACAGGGCCATATGCCTGCTCAGGCTCGAGGGTAATGTCTTTCTCATTGCCTGCTTCCATATCGAGCAGTGCATTCTCAAACCCAGGGATGACCTGTTTGCCTCCTATGGTGACGACCAGCGGCTTATACTCCGCCTTCTTAGGGAGCCCTGCTTTTTCTGCTACGTCAGCATGGGAGGTGTCGAACACAGAGCCGTCCTCAAAGCTGCCTGTGTAATCGACCTCAACAATCGAGCCCTGCACCACTCTCTTTGTGGTCGTTACAGGCTGGTCGCTGACAGACTCTTTCTTTTCAGGCTGTTTCTGCTCTTTCTGCTTTGGTTCCTGCTTTTTCTTTGTAGATCGTGTTTTTTTTGCCACCATGCATCACCTTATTGTTGTTGATTTGCAAGTATTATATAAAGTTATCCCAAAGGGGCATATTTATAAACAACGCGGCTTTTTTCAGTGGGATGGCACTGACGAAGAAACAGATTGGGGAGATAAGAGCACTGCTCTCAGAATCAAAGAACCCGCTGTTCTTCTTCGACGATGACCCTGATGGGCTGTGTGCGTTCCTGCTCCTGCATGCATTCAGGGGAGAAGGAAGCTATGTGTG
Organism: uncultured Methanosarcinales archaeon; assembly: GCA_964615215.1. Classification (GTDB taxonomy): domain Archaea; phylum Nanobdellota; class Nanobdellia; order Woesearchaeales; family CAZTOO01; genus CAZTOO01. The sequence continues at coordinate 1,017 of CAZTOO010000134.1, read as the reverse complement.
CGTGAAAAGCACACCTGAAGTGAACGGGAGTTTTGCGCATGTGATCGGTGAAAAGAATCCTGATCTTGTCGTCGTGCTGGACAAGCCTATGCTTTCTGACGATTTCCTGGAGCAGTGCAATGTGACGACTATCTGGATAGACCACCATGAGCCGCAGCACAAGCATAAAGACTTCCCACTGCTGAAATACTACAATCCCCGCGTGAAAGATGACAAAGACAACAGATCGACAACCTATTGGGCGTATCAAATCGCACAAAGAGACCTCTGGAAAGCCATGGCAGGCTGCATAGGTGACTGGCAATTGCCTGATTTCACGAAAGAGTTCGTGAAACAGTATCCGGCGCTGCTTGACAGGAAGGTAAAGACTCCCGAGGAAGCGTTGTTCAATTCACCTATCGGAAAGATATCCAGGATGTTCTCTTTTCTGCTGAAGATGGACACTCCGACGATGAAGAGATGCATCTCTGCACTGATGAAAGTGAAAGACCCTTCTGAACTGTTGGAACAGTCAACGCCTGAAGGAAAGTTTGTCTATGTGGTATATGCGCGCATCTACGAGGAATACAAAGCCTTGCTGAGGGATGTGCTGGAGCAGAACAACGACGAGAAGCTCATCCTCTATATCTACCATGAGAACAAGAGGAGCTTCACTGCAGACCTGTCGAATGAACTGCTGTACAGGTTTCCTGAGAAGATGATCATCATAGCAAGGGAGAAAGACGGAGAGATGAAATGCTCACTGCGGAGCGCAAAGCACATACTGCCCCCACTGCTTGAGAAGGCGTTAATCGGCGTGAAAGGCTACGGCGGGGGGCATGAGCATGCATGCGGATGTGCGGTGAAGATCGGGGACTGGGATGTGTTCCTGGCTGCGCTGAAGAAGAGTCTGTGACGTGAGAATATGGCAAAGAAGGGAGATGTGGGACTGTATGTCGGCAGGTTCCAGCCTCTGCATAACGGGCATATGAAAGTCATCAGACTGATTCTTACGGAGAACCACACACGTATTATCGG
>CAZTOO010000133.1:0-3550 GCA_964615215.1 uncultured Methanosarcinales archaeon | reverse complement strand
TTCTACACCTGCAAAAGCCATGGCCTTGCTCCTGTCAAAGAGCAGTCGGTCTTTTTTATCGATGAGAAGAATACGCGCTGGTGCAACTGCACATGCATTGAAACCAACAAGAAGACGATCAGTTAGTTCTTGAGCGCAGCCTTCAATGTCGTGACTATGCTCCCCACACTCTCATTCTTCACGATGACATCCTTTGCCCCCAGTTTCATGATCCTGTCATGGAGCGCCTGGTCGAAAGAATCCACCATCACGATCACTTTGCTGTTCTTCCTCCTGTGGAGTATGCTCTCCAGCAGCTCCTGGCCAGGCACCACTTTCATATGCCAGTCGAGCAGGATAAGGTCAAAGGGGTTCTCTTTCACCAGCTTGAGCATATCCAGCGGAGAGGTGATGGCCATGACGTTCATTCCGTAATAGCCGAGAAGGACCTTGAGGCTTGCTCCTATCTCTTCCTTCTGGTCAACAACAAGCACAGTATGCTTGTACTGCATCTGCTCCATGCTCCAGACTGAGCAGCAGCTTTATTTAAATCTTATTGTCCCATGTTTCTTCTGCCTCTTCGCTTCGCTCTTATTCTTCAGATCGCTCATAAGGACATTCATTCACATCTCCTGAAGACGACGGATAAGAAGAGGAATGCGGTGGTGCTTCTTCCTTTAAGCCCCGGAACGCTAACAGCCTAAGCAGCAGAAGCTGACTCTTCAGAAGAGTCAGGGAGATTTCAAATAAAAAACAGCAGCAGGTAAGAAACTAATTTATACTTCTTTCCTCTTCTTCTCTCACTATGCAGAAAAAAGCACTCTCTCTCATCACCGTCTTCATCATCCTGATAGTGGTCATTGTCCTTGCTTCTCTCACAGCAGCCATCCTCTTCATGAACACAGAGTCTATGCGCTCTGCAGCCTCCACGAAAGCAAGAGACATCAGTTCTATGGCCTCCACCTCTTTCATCACCGTGAAGCTTTCAGGTGATGATGGGAGTGATGAACAGCTGGAGAACTTCTATCACCAGATCAAGCTCCAGCCAGGATCAGTTTCTGTGTCCTTGTCTTCATTGCTCGTGCTGGTCGAGCTGGACGATGCAACAGCAGAGCTCTCTCCGGGACAAGGTCCATGTGTCCATGATGCAGCGCATGCAGCACAAGGCAGTAACGGATTCTGGACAGACAACTCTTCAAGAGGCTACTACACCTATCACCTCCTCAAGAACACCTCCAACACTAAGGAAGGCCTTTTTCAGGAGGGAGAGATACTGGAACTATGCTATGAGCTTCCCAGACCTGTCACTCACTATGATGACCTCTATATACGCCTGAAAGCAGGCAATACCATAGCATTGGCAGAGCCTGTCGCTGTGCCTTTTGTTCTTGAGAGGGTAGTGAGACTGAAGGGCTGACCTGCACAAAGTGAGCTATATCCCTTTGGCTTTTACTCGAGAGCTTTTCCCGAAGTTTTAAATAGGGTGGTAGGATTTATTCTTCTTGGTTTTAGGTACATAGCAATGGGGGCGGTTTGCAGACTGAAATAGACAGCTGTTTCAGTATCATGTACAGTATGAGGAGCAATTCCTATGTTTGCAAGCCAAAAGAGAGCAGTGACTGCCTATAGCACCCTGGTGTTTCTGGTGACGTTCCTGATAATGGTCATTCTCATCGGCACCTTTATCGTGGCAGTCAATGCAGTAGTCAGGAATGCTGCCCTCACCGTCGGCAGGGATGCATTGAAGGATTACACTTCCTACATCAAGCCTGAACTGGTCTATGCCACAGACGGCACGCAGCAGACTCTTGATTATTTCTACATCAAGGCAAAGCTTCTTCCTGCGTCAGGTGATGTGCCGCTCACCACCACGCTGATAGAGATGGATCTCTTCAACATCTCAGCAGACCTGCAATACGGCACAGGCCCCTGCACAGAGGATACCTCTTATAACGAGAACGGGACAGCAGGCTTCTGGACTAACATGACTACCGAGCTTGGCTATTATACCATCCAATACATGCACAATGGCACAAAGCACAGGGACGGCATGCTTGTCGACGGAGATGTGGTAAAATTCTGTCTCAGGGCACCACGGGGCATTACAGAAGGTGACACGATTAAGTTCGGTGTCATACCCTCCAAAGGCAATCCCTGGATCTATGAGCATGAGGTATCCCCTTATACTGAGCCGATTGTGCAGATATTCCCCTAGCGAGGTCTTTCTTCTTTGATATGTGCCATATGTATGGTTGTTCTCGAGCATAACTTCTCATAAATGTTTATATAGAATCCCTGGCCAGAGATACTGTGCGGTAAGAGCAAGATACTGAGTGAGGTGTAAGTGTAGTATGAAGCATTTCTTTGATAAGAAGGCTTTTGCAGCAAGCGCCCTGATATGGCTGATTACTATTCTTTTTGTGGCTGCAGCCATCTCTGCATTCTTCTATGCTTCCATGGCTTCCCTTCAGCAGTCCAGCATGAGTATCTCAAAAAAAGGAGTGCATGAAGTGTCCAGCGCACTCTTCACCATCAAGATATGGGCAGAGGACGGCAGCAACAGTAATCTCACAGATTTCTGCTGGAAATTCAAGCATTTCTCTCCAGGAGATCCGGTGAGCCTTGATGGTGTTCTGCTCGAAGTAGATACACTGAATGAATCTTCTGATTTGCTTCTCGGCCTTGGCCCTATGGTGTGGGACCCTACTGAGGAGGAGAACGGCACCTTAGGCTATTGGACTAATGAGACAACAGGAAGAGGATATTTTTCCTTCACCTATCTGGTGAACGGCTCAAGCCATCGCGACGGAGTGATGTCTTACGGCGACATTGCAAAGGTCTGCTTCAGGCCTGCAAGAGGCCTCACTCCCGATGAGGATGTGCTGTTGCAGCTTGTCCTGAAGGACGGATGGTCTCTGGGGACTCCTATCACCATACCTTATTTCTCAAAACCGATTGTTGACATCTTCCCCATCTCAGACGGGACTCCCTAAAGAAATGAAGAGATCTTCCCTTATTCTTTCCCATCATCCCCTTCTTTGACAGGTTTCATGGTCGGAAAGAAGATTACATCCCGTATCGATGGCTGGTTGGTGAGCAGCATCACCATCCTGTCTATGCCTACCCCAACACCTGAAGTGGGAGGCATGCCGTATTCGATGGCAGTCACAAAATCCTCATCCATGGGATGTGCCTCCTCATTGCCTTCTTCCTTTTTCTCTGCCTGCTTCTCAAGAAGCTCTTTCTGTAGGAAGGGGTCATTCAGCTCGGAATAGGCGTTGCCGACTTCCATGCCGTTGATGAAAGGCTCAAACCTCTCCACGAACAGCCTGCTGCCTTTTCGCAAAGGCTTGCAGAGCGGCGTGCTTTCTATAGGGTGGTCTGTCACAAAGGTGGGCTGTATGAGATGCTGCTCACATCTCTCGTCGAATATCCGTATCATGAGCTCCCCTTTGCTCATGCCTTTCTCATGCTCAATACCCTCCTTCCTGCAGTACTCTTCAAGCTGTTTCTCAGACATCTGTTCTGCATCAATGCCTGCAAACTTCTTGATGGCATCCACGAACCTCAT
>CAZTOO010000132.1:0-3556 GCA_964615215.1 uncultured Methanosarcinales archaeon | reverse complement strand
GTGTGGGTGCCCTCAAGGATATCTCAGAAGGCACAGTCATCAGTGGCGATGGTGCTGGATATTTCGAGGCAAAGTTCGACCTCCTTGCCTACAAGCCTGAGACACAGGAAGTGGTGTATGGAAAGATCAAGGATATCGCAGATTTCGGCGCTTTCATCAATATAGGGCCTATAGAAGGCATGATCCATGTCTCCCAGACCATGGATGATTTCGTCTCTTTCAGCAAGGAGAAAGTGCTTCAGGGGAAGGACAGCAAGCGCTCCCTGAAAGTGGGTGACAAATGCAAGGCACGGGTGATTGCAGTCAGCTACAAGGACCTTGCCAACCCCAAGATGGGACTGACTATGAGGCAGAAAGGCCTGGGAAAGCTGGAATGGATTGATGAAGACCTGGGAAAGACAGAGAAGTCAGAGAAAACCGAAGAGAAGGAAACCAAGGAGAAAGAGACGAAAGAGAAGAAAGAGGAATAACTATGGCAAAGAAGCTCGCTGACAAATCGACAAAAGAACTCCTGCCCGAGGACGTCATCAAGGAGAAAGGCCTGAGCAAGTCTGACTTCACCCCCTCCTGGAACGGGAGGATGTATGTGGCAGACCCTGAGAAGTCCATCATCGCGAAAAGGACAGGCCACGAGACCAAAGGCGAGTTCGCCATCAAGATACGGTGAGGCATGTGGAACTGAAAGTGACTGCAAAGACAGAGAATCCGCTTATGAAAAGGACAGAGATTCTGGCAGAGATGTTCTTCGGGGGAGCAACACCCTCAAGGAAAGATGTCATGGCTGCATTGGCAAAGCAGCTTCACACAGCAGAAGATTTCCTGGTGATCGGCAGCATAGAGACCTTCTACAAGACCAGGAGCGCAAAGATAACTGCAAGGCTGTATAAAGACAAGGAAACCCTTAAGGCTGTGGAACTGGAACACCTCACCAAGAGAGGCAGGAAGGAAGAGAAGGCAGAGGCAGCAGAGGAGAAAGAGAAGAAGTGAAAGATATGGCAGACAAGAAAGCAGCATCTACAAAGTCACCCGGAAGCGAGCGATGGAAACTCTATGAGACAAAAGGCGATTCTTCTGTGATGAGAAAGAACAAGACCTGCCCGAAATGCGGCCCGGGATTCTTCCTGGCGAAGCATGACAATAGAGAGACCTGCGGCCACTGCGGCTATACAGAGTTCGGCAGCAGGAAGAAATAAGGTTCTGTGTTTTCTTTCAGTCTGTTGTTTTTCTCCTTGGTTTGATTGCTCTTAATCCCAAGCTTACTCTTCGGATAGTCCGTAGGGTCGACTATCGTATGATAATGCATACGACGAATACGAAGAAGAGGAATGTTAGGAACGCTAAGGCCTTTACAGTCCGTGAGCCTAAGAATCACAAAATAGATATACTCTGCACACCTTACCCTCTCCATGAAAAAGCTCCTCATCTGCCCGCAGTGCGGAAGCAGGGACATCCATCCTGACTTCTCCGCCCACTCCTTCGGCCAGAGCGGCTTCTTCAACCAGTATCGGTGCAATAAATGCGGCTATCAGGGCTCGTTCGTGATAGAGGTGGATGACATCGACGAGAAAGACATACCGAAGATGGGCGCTAAGACAGGGATGAAAGTGAAGAAATGACTGGAGAGTACATGATTCCCTGTAAAACCGATAAAACTTTTTAAAGAGACCTGAATTTCTCAAGATCATGGAACAGCAAGGGTATGTGCCGAAGTATATGAGACAGCTGAGAGACGATGCTGTGCTGAAGGCTGTGTACGGCATGCTTGACTGTCCTGCAGCAGAGGTAGAGATTCTGAGGGCAGACAGACGCATTGGCTTTGCCGACAGCAGCATGAAGACAGGCCTCACCAGGGAGGAGATAAAGGCATCTCTTGATGAGTTTGTGCAGGGCTCTGGGGAAGGCATTGAACAGGCATTGGGAGCCGAGACAAGGATTGTCCTCAGGCAGCCTTACAGGAAGCAGTACCATGACACCCTTGAGGTTTGTTTCAGCAGGCAGAACGGCATCTATTTCAAAATAGACGGCAGGGTCGGACAGGGGATGCAGCCCAAGGGGCTGCCGGGGTATTCTTTCCTGGCGCTGGTCCGTGAATTAGGGTCTGCACTGGCAGCATTCAAGGCAGTATATCACAGGCAGTTTCAGGCAGGGCAGGAGAGAGTCCCTGACAGCAGACATGATGATCAGGTGATTGAACAGCTGAAAGGGATACCCACCGACGGCAGCTACGAGCCTCCGGATATTGACTGGAACCTCCACCATAGACACAGACAGTCAATGAACCTGAGTGACATGTTGGAGGAACAGCAGGAAATCGAAAAGGAGAAACTTCGTGACATCAAAGAGCACCTGGGCAGGCAGAGGAAAGACTACAGACGCATGAAAAAGGTCAATCCTTCAGGGCGCGGAAGATGAGCTCTGCAGCCCCGTAGATCCCCGACGAGCTTCCCAAAGAGTTCTTCATCACAGAAAAAGTTCCCCTGAACGCACCATAGCAGAATCCCTCCGCATGCTCCTGGACTTTTGCCATATCAAGGCTGTTGCTCACGCCGCCTCCCACGACGATCTTCTCCGGATTGAGGAGATTCACGACATAGGAGAATATCAGCCCCAGATGCTGGTGGCATACCAACACCAGCTCTTTCGAGACATCATCCTGCCCGAGGAATATCTTCCTGCAGTCTTTATGCACACCTGCCCTCTCAAGATATCTCTGCTCGAGGGTGCGCGCGCTGCAGAAATCATGGAATCTGCTTCTCCCGTCGGTGCCGAAGAACGAATGATGGAACTCGCCTGCCCCTCCCGTGCTGCCGGTATAGAGTTTCCCGTCGAGGATCAGCCCGAATCCCAACCCCGAGCCAACAATCACCCCCACCATGTTCTTTGCACCTCTGCCAGCGCCGTGCGCCCATTCCGCAAGGGCAAAACAGTTGGCGTCATTCTCGATAGCAACCGGGAGCGCAAGTCTCTTCCTCAGCTCGTCGCTGAAAGCATAGCCGTCCATGCCGGCGATGTTGGGACAAGAAGCTGTCTTCCCCGAGGGTGTTATGAACCCTGGCATGCCTATGCCCACACCGACCACAGTCTGCTGGAGAGAGCCGTGCATGTGATGAACAAGATTCACCAGCTCTGAAACAACATCAGGAGCGCTCTGCGGAGTTGGGACAGTCCTGTCGTCAAACACCGTCATCTTCCTGTCCACGATGACTGCCCTCATTTTCGTGGCGCCCAAATCAACGCCTATCACAGCTTCTGCCATACCTTTGGGTAAATGAAGCGATTATATTAACCTTACTTATGGGCATGAAGAAGAGTCTGCTTTATTGTTGAATCAGACGGATACGACGTTTCTGAAGAGGAGTGTGGGGATGCTTTAGCTTTTATCGTTTGGTGCCCTAGGCTTAATGGCCTTAGCAATGGAAGCTTACTCTTCAGATTCGTCGGTAAGAGAAGAAAAATATGAGGATACATCAGAAAAAAGTGAGAGAATTAAGATTTAGCATTCCAGCTCTTTCATCCCTGCGGAAAACTGAGTCATCTTCGTGAGCTTCTTCACTTC
>CAZTOO010000131.1:0-3573 GCA_964615215.1 uncultured Methanosarcinales archaeon | reverse complement strand
ACTACCATCCTCAGCATGATGCGGTCCTGACTGCTCTGGGGAAAGGCACCATTGGAAAACCCTTTGTTTTCAGGGGATATTTCGGCTTTCCCCCGCTCCCAGAGAACGATATCAGGTACAACAGGAACCTCGGCGGTGGCTGTCTCAATGAGACAGGGACCTATCCTCTTTTTCTCGCACGTAAACTGTTCGGAGAAGAGCCTCTGGCAGTCACCTGCTCTCTGGTCCTCGACAGAAAAAAGAATGTCGATATCCAAGGAACAGCATATCTTGAGTTCAGACATTCCTCTGCCTTCCTTGCCTTCGGGTTCAATAATGCCTATCAGAACACTTATTCATTGTGGGGCACAGAAGGGGTGATTACCGTAAAGAGCGGAGCCTTCAGCATATCCCCTGCCCAAAAGCCGCAGATTGAGGTCTATAAGAACGAATCCTCTAAGGACATTGTTGAGCAGATGCCTGTTCCTGCGGCAAACCAATTCGAGCTCCTTTTCAGAGATTTCTGCATCACTATTATTACACAGGACAGCAGAAAGAGGGATGAGCATTACTCCGCCATCCTTGCCCATGCAAGGGCACTTGAGGCGATGAGAATTTCTGCCAGGACTGATAAAAAAGTAAGGATAACAGAGGTTGACTGACATGACAAAAAGCACTACAGCAAAAAGACTCCTGGTGACAGGCGGCTGCGGCTTTATCGGAAGCAATTTCATCCGTCTCATGCTGAGGAAGCATCCTGACTACGCTATCGTCAATCTGGACAAGCTCACTTATGCAGGCAATCTGGACAATCTGAAGGATGTCGAGCATAACCATCGCTACAGCTTCGTCAAGGGAGATATCTGTGATAAAGCGTTGGTCAACCGCCTTGTCAAGGATATTGACATCATCGTGCATTTTGCAGCAGAGACGCATGTCGACAGAAGCATCGAGAGTGCAGATGTGTTTGTGAAGACCAATGTTCTCGGTACCTTCACCCTTCTCGATGCGGCGTTGAGGCATGGTGGCAAGAGGTTCCATCACATCTCCACCGACGAGGTCTTCGGGGCGTTGGGGAAGACAGGAAAATTCTCAGAGAAGACCCCGTATGACCCCCATTCACCCTACTCAGCGTCAAAAGCTGCATCTGACCACCTGGTGAGGGCATACTATGATACACACAGGCTGCCGATTACCATCTCTAACTGCTCGAATAATTATGGGCCATACCAGTATCCAGAGAAGCTTATTCCTCTCTTCGTTACCAATCTTATGGAAGGCAAGAAAGTCCCTGTCTATGGCAAAGGGCTGAATGTCAGGGACTGGATCTATGTAGATGACCATAACGAAGCAGTGGATACCATCCTCCATAAGGGGACGATAGGGGAGACGTATTGCATCGGCGGAGATTCCGAAATGAAGAACATCGAGATAACAAGGAGGCTGCTCAAGGAGTTCCATGTGGGGGACGAGATGATAGAATATGTGGAGGACAGGAAAGGCCACGATTTCCGGTATGCCATCGATTACTCCAAGATCAAGCACGAGTTGGGATGGACACCTCAACATGACTTTAAGCAAGGTCTTAAGGCCACCATCTCATGGTATAAGAATCATGTAGGGTGGTGGAAAAAACTTAAAGAAAGGAAAGGCTAGGGAGAGTATGAAACAGAAGAAAAGAACAATCCCCTATAAGATTTCCTTCCTGGTATGCCTCTTTGTGCTTATCACACTCCTTTCTTTTTTCAATCTGGGAGACAGATATATAGGTGGGGATGAGCTCGACACAGTCGTTTCCGCACAACATATAGATTCCTGCGGGGTCCCTTCCCACAAGCCATGCCCAGACGGAACTGTCGACATCCAGCAGGTACCTGCCACCTTTCCCTGGACTATCTTTTACATAGTCTATTATGTCCAGAAGGTCACTGACTCACGCTTTGCGATACGTTTCCTTTTTGCCCTTGCAGGTCTCGCAAGCAGTATGGTGCTCTACCTCCTCTCAAGAAAGGTTGCAGGTGAGAAAAGTGCCCTCATCACGCTTCTCCTCCTCGCCTTGAGCCCTCTCTTCTATCTTCTTATCAGACAGGCAAGATATTTCTCCTTCTGCATCCTCTTCTCATTATTGAGTTATTACTCCCTCTTTCTGCTGCTAGAAAACGCAAGGCCACGGCATGCTGTCTTTCTCGGACTTTCCTTATTCGGCGTCTTTCTTTTCAATCCACAGATATTCATCTACGTCTCTGTCACCATCTACGGCTATTACTTTTTTATCAACATCCGCAACAAGAGAAGGCTGTTCCCTGCTCTCCTTTCCATCCTCGTGGCTTCCTTGGGAATTGTGCCGTTCTTGGTGTCCTTTCTCAGATTTCATTCACCGGTCTCCACCATTTCTCTCGTATGGCCACTCTTTCTGAAGAATATTGCGATTTCCCTTTTCTATTACTTCCTTTTCATGGCCCCTTTCATCATCCTTCTCTTGAACTTCAGGCATCTTTCCTCTGCAGTCCGTGACAGAAAGCATCATGTCGGCGTTATCCTAGTGTTGCTTATCATTAACACTCTCCTGATATCACTTATTAGCCACAATGCTATCGTCGAGCTGCGTAAGTTGACTGTCGTCGCCTATCCTCTCATCCTTATTCTGCTGGGAACAGTCTTTGCACGGATAAGGAATCCTTTGCTGGCCGGAGCAACCATAGCCATTGTCGTGACTTCAAACATCGCGTTTGTCTTCCCCTTCAATTTCCTTGCGGATAATGTTAATAACTTCCCTCTCGAGCCCAATGAGAAGATATTTCTTGAGAACTCACTGCCTCTCAAAAGCTACCTCTTCAGCTATCTTCATGAGGCTACTGCAGGCTACACAAATATCATGACTTCCCTTTGTCCCTATATGAAGGCCCATAACACCACGTATTACGCATGGCTCTATGAAGGGAGCTACGACCCTATGACCATTGACTGGTTTGATGTCTGCCTTCCGGATTCATTGCGGACAACAACACCTGATGCGCATCCAGACATCATCATCCAGATAACAAAACAAGACTTCCCTGGGTACCGTACTCTTGAGGTGAACAGCACGTATAATATATGGGAAGACACGACCGATCTCTCTCACCATAAATTCAGATGGGACAGCAATGGGAAAATCTATATCTCCCTTAAGGAAGGCCTGCCTTTGCTCCCTTTAGAAGGACATCCATGAGAACCTACAGCCTTTATTTCTTCACCCTAAGCACCACATGGATCTCAGAGTACACCTCACCGAAGACAAAGCTTGCCTTCTCCCTGATGCAAGGAAAGAAGAGCTTTCCAAAGGAGGTAGGCACCAACTTCAGTGATACGACATCAAAACGCTGCTTTCTTTTCTCAATGAGATAGTCCTCTGAGTTGATGAGGGCGAGCATGCTCCTCCTATTGAACAGATGGAGGTGTGTGATGTCATTATAGGCGCCTGCACAATGGTAATACGGCACCTTTATCTCAATCAGCCCTTCCTTCTCTGCAATCCTATGAAGATCCAGGAGAACCTTCTGCGGCTCCCTAAGATGCTCAAGGACATTGTCCAGCAGCACATAAGTGAATCCA
>CAZTOO010000130.1:0-3596 GCA_964615215.1 uncultured Methanosarcinales archaeon | reverse complement strand
CCAGAAACAGAAGCTGACTCTTCAGATTCGTCAGTATCTGACAACTACCAGCATACACCACTTTAAGCTTAACAGGATTATCCTCTAAAAATCCCCCCTTTTCGCCTTTATCGTGCGAAAACTTTAAATAGTAGTGGCCAATGTGTAGGATATTACGATTGTATGACTCAATTCTGAAGTCTTAAGCGGGGTACAACTATCATGCTAAAAGAAAACAACGTCGAAACCCTCAGTACAGGTACAACCACAGTGGCTATCGCATGCAAGGATGGTGTCATCCTCGCAGCAGACAGGAGAGCCACAGCAGGCGGCATGGTCGTCAGCAAGGCTGCCCAGAAGGTGCAGAAGGTCCATGATGACCTCTATGTGACTACTGCAGGCACTGTCTCTGACGTGCAACTGTTAGTGAAGCTCTTGAGGGCAGAGCTGAAGCTGAAGAGCATACGTTCTCACAGGGACATCTCTGTCAAGGAAAGCGCGAACCTCCTGGCAGGATTGGTGTATTCAAACATCAGGAAGTTCAGCGTCATCCCAGGGATAAGCCATTTCATCGTGGGAGGCAAAGACACCACAGGCTTTTATGTCTATGACATCTATCCTGACGGCAGCATCACGCAGTGCGACGATTATATCGCATCCGGCTCAGGAAGCATATTCAGCTATGGGGTGCTGGAGACTCTCTACAAGCCGAACATAAATGTCGATGAAGGGAAGAGCCTTGCCATCAAATCCCTGAATGCTGCGCTCCAGAGGGACACTGCCTCAGGCAATGGTGTTGACATTGTTGCCATCACGGCAAAAGGCTCTGAGATGATATACAAGAAGACAATAAACAGCGGCATCGCGGAATGAGACTTTTCTTTTTTTCACTCTCTCTTTGTAGGATTTTCACATGAATATGCGTGTATGGACAACATCACTCTGTATGAAACGATGAGACTATTCATCACTCTAGGTGCATCATAATGTCAATGAACAGCAAGATTATCAAGGAAATACTGAAAAGCCTTCCTGAGGGAAGCATCAGCGACGCAGCCTTTGAAGGCGCAAACATAGTGCTCTACACGAAGGACAAGGACTATTTCTTCGACAACAAAGGCTCCATTAAGAAAGTTGTTGATGATATCAAGAAACGGGTGGAATTACGGCCTGATCCAAGCCTCTGCATGGATGAGGAGAAGGCAGAGAAGGTCATCAGGCAGATACTGCCTGAAGAGGCTGCCATCACACAGATCATCTTCGACCATCCAAGGAGCATAGTCATCATCGAGGCTGAAAAGCCGGGGTTGGCCATAGGGAAGCAAGGCTCCTTGCTGAAAGATATCAGGCAGCAGACGCTCTGGGTGCCTATCATCAAGAGGACCCCTGCCATAAAATCCCAGATTATCGAGAACATCAGAAGTGTGTTATACCAGAACAACGACTACAGGAAGAAATTCCTGGACAAGACAGGAGAAAGGATATACAACGGCTGGATTAGGGGCAAGAAGGAGGAGTGGGTGAGAATCACCTACCTGGGAGCAGGCCGCCAGGTCGGCAGGAGCTGTTTCCTGCTGCAGACGCCAGAATCCCGTATCTTATTGGACTGCGGCATTGACCCTGCTGATGATGCCAATGCTTATCCTTTGCTGGAAGCTCCTGAATTCAGGATAGAGGAGCTTGATGCAGTCATCATCACTCACTCACATCTTGACCATTGCGGATTCCTGCCTTATCTCTATAAATACGGCTATAGGGGGCCTATCTACTGCACCCTGCCTACCAGGGATGTCATGAGCCTGCTGATGCTTGATTTCGTGAAGATTCAGGTGAGCGAAGGCAAGAACCCTATCTATACGAGCGAAGAGATCAAGGAGATGGTGAAGCATACCATCACCCTGGACTTTGAGGAAGTGACTGACATCACGCCTGACGTCAGGATCACCCTCTACAACGCAGGCCATATCCTTGGCTCTGCGATGGTGCATCTGCATATAGGCAATGGCCTCCACAACCTGCTCTATACAGGAGACCTCAAGTTTGCAAAGACAGACCTTCTGGATCCTGCAGCAACTACCTTCCCAAGGTTAGAGACTTTGATCATCGAAGCAACCTACGGAGGCAAGGACAACAACCAGCCTTCCCAGGCTGAGGCTGATGCGCTGCTCAGCGAAGTCATCATCAGGACTATCGAAAGAGGAGGGAAGATACTGATCCCTACCCTTGGTTCAGGAAGAAGCCAGGAGATCATGATCCTGATTGAGAGATTAGTCAGGGAAGGCAAGATGCCTAAAGTGCCTGTCTATATCGACGGGATGGTGTGGGACATCACTGCCATCCACACTGCCTATCCTGAATACCTCAACAGTAAAGTAAGGAGAGAGATATTCCATGAGAACAACAATCCTTTCCTGGCAGACTTCTTCAAGAGAGTGGGCTCTGCAAAAGAGAGGCAGCAGATTATCGAGGAGCATGGTGCATGCGTGATATTGGCCACTTCAGGCATGCTAGTTGGAGGTCCTTCAGTGGAATATCTGAAACAGCTGGCGTCTGACAAGAGGCATACGCTGATGTTCTCCTGCTACCAGCCTGAAGGCAGCATGGGCAGAAGGATATTGAACGGCGACAAGGAGCTGAATTTCGGCTCTATTGCGAAACCTGAGATAGTGCATCTGAAGATGGAAGTGCTGAAGCTGGAGATCTCAGGCCACTCTGACAGGAGGCAGCTTATCAATTTCGTGCATCGCTGCTCCCCAAGGCCAAAGAAGATTCTGATAACCCACGGAGAAAACTCCCGCTGTCTGGACCTTGCGAGCACGCTCCACAAATCAGCGAGGGTGGAGACCATGGCGCCACGCAATCTGGAAAGCGTCAGGCTGAGATAGACTTTCATTTTTTTGAGAGTCTTAATCTCCTTTGCAGCTTTTTCTCTTTTTCAGAAGAATAGTGTGAGGCTTGCTCCTCCTTTAACGGCCTGGGAATCCAATTAAGAGGGCTTGAGCGAAGCGAAACCGTAGGAAATACGCAGTATTTCCGAGGTACCAAAAGCTTGTCTTTTCTGTACCCTCATCTTTTAGTTCAAACCGACAAAAATCCCACCGATTTTTGAGGTTCCAAAAACCTTGATGTTTTTGAGAACCTTTTCGTAAGGTTTGGAGGCCTACTCTTCATATCCGTCGTAAACGTCTCATCATCACCAACACCCTCAGCAGCCCCAACTGCACAAATCCTTCCATTTCACCATAACCTTTATATATCACTGGCCAGAAAATCACTCTATTCGGCTATTGTATACGGACTGAGCTGCAAAGCACGCTATGGAATGTATACCTTTTCCAAGGTAACTTCTCTGTCCGCCATGCCGCAGGAGGAATGTCAGATGGCACAATTCAAGATCGTTATCAGCAATCCTACAACAGGGAAGACTGTCCAGAGGGAAGTCAAGGACCAGGCAGCGAAAAGCCTGATGGGAAAGAAGCTGAGAGAGAACATCAAAGGAGAGCTTTTCGACCTCACCGGCTATGAGTTCCAGATCACAGGCGGCAGCGATATAGGAGGCTTCCCCATGCGTTCTGACATTGAAGGCATTGTCAGGAAGAAGATCCTTGCCGTCGAAG
>CAZTOO010000129.1:0-3634 GCA_964615215.1 uncultured Methanosarcinales archaeon | reverse complement strand
TGACGTGGTGCCGTTTGCATTGCGGCTCTATGAAAACAGAGGATATGAGAAGAGGGAAGGAGTATCGTTCAATGCTGCCATCGATGCACTGGTCAGCACCAAAGAGCAGAAAGCCAGCAAAGACCTCCTGCATATTGCAAAGAATAAGGAACTGAAGAAGATCAGCGTGATCATCGAGGAGCAGAAGAAGACCCTGGCGATGGCTGAGAAGGCTGCTGAGGAGAACACGAGAAAAGGAGAGCTGCTGTATATGCATTACAGCACTGTCAAGGATGTGCTGGACAGCCTGAGAGCAGCAAGGAAGAAGTATTCCTGGAAAGAGATCAGGGAAAGAGTGAAAGGGCATAGGGTCGTGAAAGACATCAACGAGAAAGAGAATAGTGTAACGATTGAGCTGCCATGAACACGTTTTTTGCGCGATACAATAGCTGGCTGGGTATGGAGGTTTATGGTAAAGAGGATGCTTTCCCTCCGCACACATTCATCAGGGTGAATTCCCTCAAGATACGCAATGAAGAGCTGGTGAAAAGGCTTAAGAAGAAGAAAGTGGAACTGAAGAAAGTGCAGTATCTCAGGCATGGCTATGAAGCCATGAAGTCTGCTTTTTCTTTAGGGGCTGCACCTGAGTATCTGCTCGGCTATTATTATCTCCAGGATGCCTTGTCGCAACTGCCTGCTGAAGTCCTGGGGCCTTTGCCTGGTGAGAGGGTGTTAGACATGTGCTCTGCTCCTGGCGGGAAAGGAACGCAGATCTCGCAGCTGATGGAAAATACAGGTGTTATGGTGATGCTGGAAAGCCACCACAGCAGGCTGCTCTCTCTGAAGAATAATATGGAAAGATTAGGAGTGAGCAATGGTGTGATTATTGAGAAGGATGCCCGTTATGTGTCTGAACTGGGAATGATATTCGACAGAGTGCTGCTGGATGCTCCGTGCTCAGGAAATTTTGTGCTGGAGAAGGGCTGGCACAGGAAGAGGAGCATGGCTGACTTCAAAGAGAAGGCAAAGATACAGAAGCAGCTGCTTTCTGCTGCATGCTCTGTTGTGAAAGATGGTGGGATTGTAGTCTATTCTACCTGCTCCCTGGAAATTGAGGAGAATGAAGAAGTGATTGAATGGGCTCTGGAGCATTGCAATGTAGTGTTGGAGAAGATTAAGGTTGGTGTGGGGTCTGCGGGATTGACTGAAAAGACCAGATTATGCAAACGGTTCTGGCCGCATGAGACAGGCACGCAGGGGTTCTTTATCGCCAAACTGAGGAAAAATCAGTAAATGCCTTCTTTCTTGGCTTTCACGAAATAATCTATGCCTGAGATGATAGTGATGATGGTGGCTATGAACATCAGGGAATAGGCAATACCTTTGCCGAAGAAGACAAAGGTATCGAGCATGAACCAGTTCTGCATCAAAGCATCCACTCTCAGCATGACTGCGCAGATGGCAATGATAAGGGTGATGGTCTTGAGCTTGCCCCAGACAGAGGCTGCGATGATGACTTTCTTATGGCTGACCACTATGCGCAGCCCTGTCACCAAAAGTTCCCTGGAGATGATGATGAATGCCATCCAGGGCACTATTCTGGCCTGGCTGACCAGATAGATGAGGGCGCCAGCTATCAGCAGCTTGTCTGCTATTGGGTCCATGACCTTGCCGAAGTCAGTCACTTGTTTCCGTTTCCTGGCGATATAGCCGTCCAGGGCATCTGTCAGGCTGATAAGGACAAAGATAGCAGTGACGATGAAGTTCTTATAGGGGAAATTGAGCTTGAGGAACACGATGAAGACAGGAACCAGAAGTATCCTCAGCATAGTGATCTTATTGGCCAGATTCATCTTTTCCTCTTAATAAGTTAAGTTATATAAATATTGTGTATGAGAGGGAAAACGGCGAAAGGTTTATATGGGGATTTCTTTTCAAGGGAGGTATGCGGATATGCCTGATAGTAAACAGGAAAGCAGGGGAAAGGCTTGTCAGCTTCAGGACCTTCAAGGGCATGAGCGACCCTATCGAAAGCATCAGGGAAGTGATTATCTCCCACGGCCATGAAGTTGACAAGAAAATGACGAAAAGCAGGGGAGATGCTGAGAAGTTCGCATTGCAGGCAGCAAAAGAGGGGTATGATGTAGTGGTTGCCATGGGAGGAGACGGGACCATCAATGATGTGGTCAACGGGCTTATCAAATCAGGCAAGACCGATAAGGTAAAATTAGGCATCATACCTGCAGGGACTGCCAATGTGCTGGCAAAAGACCTGAAAATACCACTTCATCCTCTGAAAGCTGCCAAAGTGCTGTGCACAGGAAAAAGCCATAAGGTGGATGCAGGAAAAGTCAATGAGAAGTATTTCCTGTGCTGGTCAGGGATTGGGCTGGACAGCCACCTCATCAACCAGGTCTCTCCACGGCTGAAGAAGATGGTGGGAAGTGTCGCCTATACCTACACGACGCTCAAGAAGCTGGGAGAGTATGATTTCCCGAGGATAAGAGTCACCAAAGAGAAGGAGGCTTTTGAGGGATATTTCGTGATTGTCTCCAAGATCAAGTACTATGGAGGCACTGCCATCACGATAGCGCCTTTCGCTGAGAAAAGCGACGGCCATCTGGATGTGATTGTGTTCAACAGCAGGAAAGTGCTTGACTATGCTGCGTTTTCCCTGATGTCATTGATAGGCTACCATGCCACGTTCAAGAACGTCAAGTACTTCAAGGCGAAGAAGATAAAGGTGACGTCTGAGAAGCCAGTACTGATGCATGTGGATGCTGAAATCATGGGGACAACGCCTGCAACTATCGAAGCGGTTCCTAACGCCCTTGAGATTATCATGACGAAATAGCTACGCAGGCTCCGTCCTTACATTCATAGCCTGGGCCACAGGGGAAGCCCATCATGGCTGCCTGACCCTCTTTGTTGCAGTAGTTCTCTATAAGATTGCCTCTGGAACAGTAATCTGTGTATTTCTTTCCGTTTGAGGCTGTGACTGTGCCCTGCTCATAGATGTTCAGGCAGGAGACATCATCTCCCAGGATTTCCAGCTGGATGCATTTTCCTGGTTTTGTGTCTGAATCAGTACAGACATACCTGTTCGCCTGGCCTGAGAGGTTATTGACGCAGCCTGCCATGATGCCTAAGATGATGATGAAGGTGATGAGGGTTGGGGTTTTCATGGTAAAATAAAAAAAGGAAAAATAATTTAATTGCAGCAGGTTACTGATTCTCTGCGGCCATCGACACTCCACGTGAGAGATGGGTTCTCCTTAGATGGGTTCTCCTTCATATAGTATGTAATATAATGGTCTAGTAAATCATTAGAGATAGTCGGATAATGGCTGTTATATTTACAATCATAGTCTAATGTAAGGTACGCTTTTAATTCACCTGATCCCCACCACTGACTAATGGCTTGTTGGGAAACACAGAGCCTGTAGCCATTGTCCTTACAGATTTGGTCTCCTGTTTTCTTGTAATTGTCTGCAAAGGTGCAGGCTTCCTGATATCCTGGCATATTGAGATATACTTCCATGACACAAGATCGTCCTTCGGAATCGACAACTAGTGGCGCTAATATTACTGAACAGCCCTGCAATGTTGTAGCTGGGGCTCCAATTAAGGTAGTGCCTGTGTTAGAGTTTAGATC